>JBILTA010000600.1:0-3802 GCA_044371785.1 Pirellulaceae bacterium
CGTGGTCGAGGACCCAGCACTGAAATATCGAATGCATGGCTCGAGAAACATAACACTGCATTAACCGATGCCAAACTCAAGGACGGCCTGAAGCTCTTTTGGTTTGCAACCGGTAAAGAAGACTTCCTTCTCAAGACAACCCAGGAAACAGTAAAGGTCCTGAAAGAACATCAATTCGACGTGATCTATGAAGAAACCGACGGTGGCCATACGTGGACCAAATGGCGCGAGCACTATCTGCCTGAATTCGCGCAAAAGCTTTTTCAAGAATAATGTCGCCTTAACAACTTCACGAATCGGATTGCACTGCCGCAGCAACCGAACCATCGGTAGATGACTTGGTTGACTCGCTGCTCTTGATTTTCTCACTGGCCGTCGTCTCATTCGAATCAGCCGCCGGCTTCTTACTTTTCCCCACAGTGATCAAAGCAACTCCGGCGATAATGATGGCAGCGGCAACGTAGGTGTTGCGATCGATCACTTCATTTAGCATCAACCAGCCCAAAAACACAGCCACCACAGGATTGACATAAGCATACGTCGACACCAAGGTAGGGGAAGCATGCTTGGTGAGCCACACATAGGTCGTAAACGTCAACAGAGAGCCAGCAATAACTAAGTACCACCAAGCAATGATCGAGCGATAACTGAAGGCACTCCAGTCTGCTTGACCGAACTCACCGATAAGCCCACCGAATAGGAGTAACCATACGCCACCACCTAACATCTGAATCGCCGAACCCGAAAACGGATCGACAGGATTTTTTGAGTACCGAACCATCATCGATCCGATGGTCCAAGCCAAACAAGCCAGGATGATTGCGCCAATGCGCCACGGATCATGGCCTCCCCCTGCCTCGGCATACAGAGATGGACTGACCAACAACCCAAGTCCCACTAAACCAACACCCATGCCTGCGAATACCATCGCATTCGGCTTCGCTCCAAGTCGACCTTTGGAGTAACCGAAGATCAACCACTCAGCCCCAACGATCATCAATGGGTTAAAGGACACAACCAATGTAGCTATGCCGGACGGAACCGTCTGCTCCGCCCATGAAACCAATCCATTGCCACCCAGCAACAAAAACAGACCAATCAGTATATTGAATGCCCATTGACTTGGGGTCGCCTTAAACTTCTTCATGGCCATCAAGGCCATGGTCATGATAACTCCTGCCACTAGAAAACGAACACCTGCCATCAAAAATGGGGGCATCGTTTCGACAGCCACTCGTATGGCCAAGTAGGTCGAACCCCAAACCAAATAGACAACCAACAACCCGGCGATGATCCAGGCCCGTGAAGGAGATTCCATACTGTTGAACCGTTCTACGCCTGAAGCAAGGCGCGTTTTTTAGCGACAAAATCGAGATGATAATCAAGATGCTCGATGTAGTTTTGGATGAGATACTCGAGCGTTACCTTACCCTTCTCATTGTGTATCCCAAATCGCTGAAATGTTTCACTCGGCAGTCGCGACAGGATAACAGCCAACATCTTCCGATTGCGGCAGAAAACATCGATCGCTTCGAATGCATCGATCCCATCAATTCCTGGCAACTGATTAAAAGCGGTTTCGTCGTAGCCAATCAAAAGAGGCTTGTCCATGGAAGCGACTCGCTTCATCCGGTCGGCTCCAATCAAGTCACTATCCATCATGTGAATAGCGATTTGCTGCAAACTCCATGTGCCGGGAATGGGATATGACAACAACTGCTCTCGCGTAAGCCCTTCATAAGCGCGCTTGAGTTTGTCTCCACCATCCACATATTCTTGAATGAGCGATTGATACAACGCTAAACCTTTCAAAAAAGCTTCTTCTACTGAAACAACGTCTGGACAGTCCAATCATTCTCAGGTTCATTTTTTTCGCAAAGCGTTGACCAGCGACCAAAACTGCCTTCCACCACCGACGAGACAAATCACCCCACCAACGACCAACGTCAACGCAAAAATACCCCGCACAATACGCTCTCGTACGATGTCCCATGGGTGCCCAACAGGCTTCTCTTCATACTCGAACTGACTATCTTTGCTCTCCAAGAAACGCTGCATCGGCTCCAGACCATTCAAGAGCCCCACTCTTTCCCCCCAAGCTACCACTTGGCCATGTGAATCGAGAAACACAACTCGAGCCAAAACTCTAGCGAGTTTCGTTCTCCCACCTTCTTCAGAACCGTTGGGTAACTGAATCTCGCGTTTTTCGACGCTCTGCAGATTCTTCAAATGAATCCAGTAAATGGGAACACCATAGTAGCAATACTCGACCGATCCCGTAATTTCATCAGCATTGCGATTCAGTGAAACCTTCACCAGCGATGCTTCCACCAACACCGCTACGCTAGCGATCAGCAAACCAATACCCAAAATGACAAATAACAGCCCAAACCCAACTCTTTTCATCAAGCTCTCACCACTCTGCCACTCACAACTTCTCGTTCTTTATTCTCTCATGCAGCGGCATAGTATATCGCCGGCTTCAATTCTTGTGAGTCCACCCCGATACCTCGAACCAAAAAGCATTCTTTTCCTATTGCCCTACATTACTTAAAGACGATACATACTTTGCGGTTCGAGGTAACAAAAAAAAGAGAATTTGCTAGCACTGGAAGCCAACACATGGCAAAAGGTACATCGAATCCCGACTTTCTCAACGGCGTGCCCGAGTTGATGGTCCTACGCGTTTTGCAGGACGAGTCGCTACACGGATATGCCATTGTCCAAAAGATCTCACAACGCACAGGGGGCAAAATCGAGTTCGGCGAAGGCTCGATTTATCCTGTCCTCTATCGCTTGGAACAAGAAGGTCTTTTGACCAGCCGCAAAGAAGAAGTCCGCGGACGGCAACGCGTGATTTATCGTTTGTCATCCAAAGGAGGCAAACAACTTGAGTCGCGCGTGGCGCGATGGCAAGAAATCGTCTGTGCCATTCAGGCCTTTTTCGAAGGAGGTGAAAATGGACTTTCACCAGTGGCAACAACTGCTTCGTAAAGAACTTCAAAGCCTGCAAGTTCCACACGACTATGTAAACCGACTTATCGATGAAATCTCAAATCATTATTTGGATATGCAGGAGGCAGCCATGATGAATTCAGAACCATCACAATCACCAGACATCCTTAAGATGATGGGCGACCCGAAAACCATTGCCCAAGCCGCAGCTTGGCTTCCTCGACGTTCCTGGGCCGCCCGGCATCCGTGGCTGAGCTACCTCGTATTGCCACCATTGATGTCGATAGCTGTGCTGGCAATGCTCATTGTGGTTGATGTCTTCTTGCTGGTACCAGCGTTTCGAGGAAGAACACTGCAGACAGATCCTTGGCTAGCATCCGCTTGCTTAATCTTAGGTCCACTGCACGTTATTGTGGCGACATCACTCATCGCTCTTTGGGCATGCCGCAGTGTGGCCTTTAGTGGACGATCGAAGCTTTGGGCCGCAACAGCTTGTATTATCGTAGCAGCTCTAGGTGCCTACATGTCCGTTCATTTCGCTCCTCCGACCGCTGGACCAGGCACCGGAAGACTCTCGCTTGGTTTTGCCTTTCCACTGCCCGTACTTTGGTACCAAGCGGTGGCACCTCTTATCATAGGCAGCACTTTTATGGCTCTTCGCATGAAGAAGATGCAAACCGAATCTGCTGTCGTCAGCCAGGATGTCTCGAGAGCCGCATAAGTAAATATTGGGTTACGCAGTACAAACAACGAAGGCCAATCCGAGCCTACACGGATTGGCCTTCCATTTGCAATCACATTAATTGCGTCTCGTCATCGTGTATACACGCAACAAGAATTCTACTCT
>JBILTA010000602.1:0-3794 GCA_044371785.1 Pirellulaceae bacterium
ATGCATTCGTCAGCGATGTGATACGGGAGCACAAGCTCTCAGTTACCAAAGTGATGGTGAGCGAAGCAGGAGCATCTGTTTATTCGGCCAGTGAGTTAGCTGCCAGAGAATACCCACAACTTGACGTTACCGTTCGCGGCGCGATCAGTATTGCTCATCGACTCCAAGACCCACTGTCGGAATTGGTCAAGACCGATCCAAAATCGATTGGGGTAGGGCAGTACCAGCACGATGTAAATCAAACCCAACTGCGTAAGTGCTTAGAACGGGAGGTGGAATCCTGCGTAAACAAAGTGGGTGTGGATCTGAATACGGCAAGTGCCGCGATCTTGTCTTATGTCTCAGG
This sequence comes from Pirellulaceae bacterium, assembly GCA_044371785.1. Lineage (GTDB taxonomy): Bacteria > Planctomycetota > Planctomycetia > Pirellulales > Pirellulaceae > JAFLCP01. The sequence goes on from JBILTA010000602.1 coordinate 347, forward strand.
TATCGGTCCTAAACTGGCAGAGAATATTGTTCAATTTCGCAATGAAAATGGGCCTTTTCGTAAGCGCCAACAACTGACAAAAGTCCCCAAATTAGGAGCCAAAGCCTTTGAACAATCGGCCGGCTTTTTGCGGATTCGCAATGGCGATCAACCGCTCGACAATTCAGCGGTGCATCCTGAGTCGTATGGCGTTGTCGAAAAGATGGCAACGAAACTGGGGCTACCCTCGGAAGCCATTGTCGGAAATGCAACGCTTGTACAAAAACTCAAGCCAGAAGAATTTGTCAATGAACAGTTTGGCTTGCCGACTGTCGTCGATATCCTGGAAGAATTATCCAAGCCCGGCCGCGATCCACGCAAAGAGTTTTACGCGGTAAAGTTCTCGGAGATTGCTAATTCGATCGAAGACTTAAAAGTAGGTATGGTGCTTGAAGGTGTCGTAACGAATGTAACGCATTTCGGCGCTTTCGTTGACATCGGTGTGCACCAAGATGGCTTGATCCACATTTCGCAATTGTCTGATACGTTTGTGAAGGATCCCAACGAAATTGTGTCGGTGGGGCATGTTGTCAAAGTGAAAGTGCTCGAGGTGGATGCACCCCGCAAACGCATTTCGCTCACACGAAAATTCTAACCGCACTAAACTGTCTTCACGGGCCTGCATTCACGGGTGTCTCCAAGAAGATCGGTGTATCAGGACCTATGGGCAATTGCAGCACAAACACCCACAAATAGAAGAACAGTGTCCATGCAATAAGGAATATCATCGAATACGGAAACATCAAGCTGATAATGCTCCCCATCCCAAATCGTCGATCATATCGGCAGGCGAAGACGAAGATCATACCAAAATACGACATCATGGGCGAAATCACGTTGGTGCAAGAATCGCCGATACGGTAGGCACATTGAATTAATTCCGGACTATAGCCTAGCTGCATCATCATCGGCACAAACACAGGTGCCATAAAGGTCCACTTAGCGCTGGCGCTGCCCATGATCAAATTGATCGTTGCACAAACCAGTATAAAGAGCACCAAAATGCCTGGGTTGTCCATACCCAGATCTTTGATGAACTGTGCGCCAGTGACTGCCAAAAGTGAGCCAAGTTTTGTCCATTCGAAAAACTTGACGAACTGAGCTGCGAAGAAAACCAGAACAATGTACGATCCCAAAGATGTCATCGATTTAGTCATGGACTGAATAATGTCTTTGTCGCTTTTCATTGTTCCAACGACTCGTCCAAAAATGAGACCGGGGACCAAAAAGAAGACAAAAATTATCGTCACGATACTATGCAAAAAAGCTGGTGCCTTGTCGCCATCTTCGATAATGCCCAACGCTCCAAACCAGGGTAAGTTCGCGGCGAAAGCAGGAATGGTCGGTTCTTTCGCTGTGCCAATGGGCCAACATAAATAAAGTGCTACCAAGCCTAAAAACGCAACCGAAGCCAGCGTAATCCACAATCCTCGCACTTCCAGCGGACTGAGTTTCTCTAAGCGGGGCTGGGCCAACCATTGGCTGTCTGCGTATTGTGGATCAAAGGTACCCAGTCTTGGTTCGATGATTTTGATCGACACCCAACTTCCGACAATTGTAAGTACAAAGGTACTTGCGAACATAAAGTACCAATTACAGGCAGCACTGACTTGATATTCGGGTTGCCAAATCACGGCCGCTTCTGCGGTAACACCGGCCAAGAGAGGGTCGATGGTTCCGAGAAGTAGGTTGGCACTGTACCCACCAGACACACCCGCAAACGCAGCCGCGAGTCCGGCCAGCGGGTGTCGCCCCAAGGAATGATAGATAGCAGCTCCCAAGGGAATGAGAACGATGTAGCCGATTTCGGATGCTGTATTGGATATGATTCCAGCGAACACGACGGCGACGGTGACAAATTCGCGGCGAACCCCAAACACCATAGAACGAATCGCGGCAGAAAGAAGGCCGCTATGTTCCGCGATACCAACGCCCAGTAGAGCCACCAAGACGGTTCCGAGTGGCGCAAATTCGGTAAAGTTTTTTACTAGGTTGGCTGAGATGCGTCGAAGTCCTTCGGGGGACATAAGGGATACGACTCGAATCATTCCATCAGGAGCGCGATCTTTAGCTCCTGGGCCGCGTGGGTCGACGACAGACCAGTCGAAGTACGCACCGATGCCACTCAAAACGATCGTCAGTAAGGCAAAAGAGGCGAATAGAGTCACCGGATGTGGCAACAGGTTGCCGGCCCACTCGATCCCCTTCAGAAAACGATCGATCCATGAGCGTTTACCCTGAGTCTGGTTCTCTTGAGACATCGATGCGGTCTTTCGTTTTCAAGTTTGGCTTTGTGATTAAAGCGTTGTGCATGCACCAGATTACGCTTCATCGCGTTCATTGCAAGCATTCTCACCACGCTTCCCGGCTGATCAAGCGCTTTCATTGCTTGCAATACATAGCCCTTTCAGCCGCAATCCATCATTAGCCAGCCTAATCCTTGCGCCACTCCACCCCCCGATTGCTAGCATCTCCCGCACTCCTCACACGGTGCCTGGCACTGGGATGACGAAACGACGTTAAACCGCCTCCACAAACAACTTAGGAGGCTTTGACCGAGGGGTGCTCATGCGTCGGGCCTGAGTGGAGTTAGTCAGCCCTGCCTTCTTGACCCATGCGTTCAATTTCTTATTGGTTACGTTGGCAAAACGGGCGCGAATTTTTTCGGTGGTGCAAGTGTCGAACAGAGTGGCAAACGTTGCTAGCAAGGTGGTAAAGGTACCCCGGCAGTGGTTTCGCTGGAGCACCTTAAAACTTCCGAAGGCGGACTCGAGGACTTCGGTACTACATGGCAATACAAGTCCTTTTTGGTTTAGCTTCTTAAGCTTCAACTCGTTGTTTTGGGTGATTTCAATTAGCTGCTCGCGGATCTTGATTGACCAGGATGTATTTGCCGGCAACTTGCCTAGCTCTTGTCTTAATTGCTCCGTTGAACCTTCCCAGGCCCCTTGGGTATTGGTTTGATGCAGACACCTTCCAATCATGGCACGAGCCTCTTGCCATGCAACAAGATCGTGAACAAAGCCTGCTACCCACCCAAGCTTTTCAAGCATCCGAAGCGTTACTTGATCCGAAGACAGAACTAGGTTCACTTTGACCGCCCAATCCACCAGATGGTCGAAGTTCATGAACCGGCACTTCTGCTTTTTTCTTGGTGGAAGTAGGTGCTCCAACTCCGTCTGCTGGATCGCGGATGTCGTTGTTCCGAGATGTCGTTCAAATTCTTGCCAACGCTTGTTGTTGTTAAGTTCTCTCTTCAACACGACAGCGATTTTGTGCTTCACATCGTCCAAGCACACACTTTCCTCAGGATTTTCTTGGACTTCTGATAACGCCTCTTGAAGTTCGCGTGCGCCATCGGAGACAGTTGCAATCGGTTTTCCAAATTCATCGGCGACCGTTTTAAGTT
>JBILTA010000087.1:0-12065 GCA_044371785.1 Pirellulaceae bacterium
TCCGTAGGCCCGGTTATTCCAAGCATGGCAAAATACGTTCGCGATCTTTGGCGCAAAAACTACCAAAAGCTCACCTCCTGATCAGCGTGAGGCTATCGAGGGGCGAACTAAACCAAGCAATAAATCCGCAAGAAGCACAGCACACAAGTACACATCACCACAGGTCCAGTACCTTTATCGCGAAAATCGGAACAATGAGTCCAAAGTGACCACTGACCCAACGGATCGAAGTTTGTTACACTTTGGGCAATATATGGCGGAAATTATCTGAATTCACGATCGCAACTGGGCCCCATTTTCCTGCTGCATGATTTGCGGCGAAAGTGTCGGGGCAGCCCCAGCTTATGCCGATCATATTCAAGTTACCTTTTTGATTTAGTGTTCGGGGAATTTACAAATGGCTCCATCATCCGATGAAGTGTTTTCCAAAGTTCAAAAGGCTCTTGTAGACGCGCTAGGTGTCGATGACGATGAAGTGACTCCAGAAGCGCGGATGATGGCCGACTTGGGAGCCGAATCGATCGACTTTTTGGACATCATCTTCAAACTGGAAAAAGCATTCAGCATCAGCATCGATCGCGCTGAACTCTTCCCAGAAGATGTTCTTACCAGCGCCACCTATGTGAAAGATGGCAAAGTTACCCCGGATGGCGTAGCCGAACTTAAGAAACGGATGCCTTGGGCAGATCTGGCGAAGTTCGAAGCTAACCCCAACGTGCAAAGCTTTGGTGATTTACTAACGGTGAATGACCTGTGCCGTTATATTCAATCCAAGATCGGTGGCTAAACTCCAACAGTCGTCGTAAATCTAACCATAGTGTGATTCGGGCATTTTGGCTGATATGCCAGTCTGCCCGTTTTGGTTTTAATTTACCTTAGCCCCAACGTGTCGGAAGCAAATTCATGAGGTGGTTCTGGATCGACCGATTCACGGCGTTTGAAAGTGGAAAGTTTGCTTCGGCGATCAAGAACATTTCACTCTCTGACGAAGCCTTGGATGATTACATGCCCGGTCGTCCTAATCATCCTTATGCTCTTATTATTGAAGGCATGGCTCAAACGGCGGGTTTGCTCGTTGCTGAAGTAAACCAATTCACAGACCGAGTCGTTCTTGCCAAAGTGGGCAAAGCGATTTTCCATCGCCCCGTAGTCAACGGCGACCAATTACGTTTTTTTGCTACGATCGAAAGTCGGCGAGATGATGGTGCTGTTATCACCGGCACCACGCATGTCGGCGACGAACTCCAAGCGGAAATCGAACTTACCTTCGCTTTTCTCGGAGATCAATTTGGCAACCGCCCCCTTTTCCCCAATAATGATCTGCTTGGGATGTTGCTCACTTTGGGCATGTATGACGTTGGCCTCGATGCAAATGGACAACCGCTCAAGATCCCAGAACGACTCTTGAAGCCAGATAATTTGACCGAAACCAAGTGAGCTTTTCGCTCGGAGTTTTATAAAAATGCGTCGACGTGTTGTCGTTACAGGCATCGGAATGGTAAACCCTCTGGGAAACCACGTGGATGTTGTTTGGCAAGCATTGCGAGAATCCCGCAGTGGCGTAGGTTATATTTCGATTTTTGACGCCGCTTCATTCCCAACGCGGATCGCCGCCGAGATCAAGAATTTTGATCCAACCAACGCTTTGCAAGGCGTCCCTGGCTGGGAAAAATGGGGAAGACATTCGAAATTCGCTGCGGTCGCTGCCAAACAAGCCGTCGAAAACTCCGGTATCTTGAATTCGAAAATCGCACCTCATCGACTCGGCGTTTATCTCGGCAGCGGTGAAGGCAACCAAGACTTCATCCACTTTACCGCGATGATGGCAGAAGGACTCAAAGGCCCCGAGTTCGACATGACAGCTTTCATGAAGAAAGGGCTCGAAATCCTTGATCCGTTGATGGAACTTGAACAAGAACCCAATATGCCCGCCGCACATGTCGCCGGCATGTTTGATGCTCAAGGTCCAAACGCAAACTGCTTGACCGCCTGCGCTGCCAGTAGCCAAGCTGTCGGTGAAGCAACCGAACTGATTCGACAAGGGGACGCGGATGCGATGATCGCTGGCGGGACCCATAGCATGATTCATCCATTCGGAGTCACAGGCTTCTCGTTGCTCACCACACTCTCCACTCGTAACGATGAGCCAACTCGTGCCTCGCGACCTTTTGATCGCCTGCGCGATGGCTTCGTTTTGGGCGAAGGCTCAGCGATGGTCATCCTGGAAGAATATGAACATGCCAAACGGCGTGGCGCTCCGATCTATGGTGAAGTCCTCGGTTATGGCAGCACGGCTGACGCTTACCGAATTACCGATATCCACCCTGAAGGACGTGGTGCTATTGGTTGCATGCGTCGCGCCATCGCAGATGCAGGACTCGATCCAACCGATATCGGTTATGTGAATGCTCACGGCACAAGCACCACAGTTAACGATCGCGTTGAAACAATCGCTTGCAAAGCAGTCTTCGGCGACAACGCTAAGAACGTTCCTGTCTCTAGCACCAAGAGCATGATGGGACATCTTATCGCTGCCGCAGGTGTTACTGAAATGATCGTCTGCTTGATGACCCTTCGAGACCAAATTCTGCCACCAACAATCAACTTGGAAAATCCAGATCCCGAATGCGATCTCGACTATATTCCCAACGTGGCGCGCCCCGCAAAAATTCGGTACGCCCTCAATAATAGCTTCGGTTTCGGTGGTCAAAACGTAAGTTTAGTACTGGGACCAACCCCTTAGTTTGCCCAACCCCTTCGCTTACGGTGACTTTCGTTTAAGGAAACGCAATGATGGAAGGTATCACGGATATCAAATTGCAACGCTTCCTGGACGAAGCTCTACCGGCGGAGGAAATGAGCCAGATCGAACAACAGTTGCGCAATGACAAATCGATGCAACTGAGGATGAAAGAGATCATCGGTCAGCGCGAGGCGGGCTTGCATTCCCTGGGAGAAATCTGGAGACGCAGTCGCTTAAGCTGCCCGCCGCGCGAACAACTAGGTGGCTTTCTCCTTCGAGCACTCCCCGAAAGTCAAATTCAATATATCCAATTCCACGTCGAAACAATTGGCTGCCGAGTTTGTAAAGCCAATCTAGAAGACCTGAAACGGCAACGCACCGAAGATCGACAAGTTCGCACCACGCGACAATCGCGATACTTTCAAAGCAGCGTTGGCTACATCAAAGAATAACTCCACTACTCTCGTGGTATGAATTTGAAGTTGCGGCTCTTCGCAAAGAAATTCAACGGATTCTCATAAACCACTTTGCGAATTGTGGCCTCTGAATGTCCACGTTTTCGCATCACCATGATCAAGTCAGGGACAGCGGTTGGCTTGCTCGGCCCCCAGTCCCCAGCGGAATTCGCCATCAGCCGGTCCGTCCCATATTTTTCAATCATGTCGGCAGCTCGCTCTGGCGTACATTTGCTGACAGGATACATCGTCATACCAGCCCAAAAACCCGCTTCCAAAACCAAGCCAATCGTGTGCTCTTCCACATGATCCACCAATACCATGTCGCGTTTCACTCTCGAATCGCTACACAATACATCCAAGATCATACGCGTACCTTGGTACTTATCTTCCAAGTGAGGCGTGTGAATCAGAATCGGCAAATCATACTGTACCGCTAAATCAACGTGCTCTTTGAATATCGTCACTTCGTTTCGAGTGTTTTTGTTTAAGCCAATTTCGCCGATACCAATGACATTCGGCTTATCAATGAACTCAGGGATCATCGCAATCACTTCTCGCGATAACTCCACGTTCTCTGCTTCTTTGGCATTAATGCAGAGCCAAGTAAAGTGCTGGATACCAAACTGTTTCGCCCGTTTTGGTTCAAAATCGGTTAGCTGCCGAAAGTAATCACGGAAACTCTCAACGCTACCACGATCAAAGCCAGCCCAAAACGCAGGCTCGCTCATCCCCACACATCCCATGCGAGCCAAGGTTTCATAATCGTCTGTGGTGCGAGAGACCATGTGGATATGTGGATCGAAGTACTGCACTGTACCGCCTCTTTTGGGTTTACCTGTTGTTAAATGAAGCTGATCGAAATCAATTCAATCGCTGCAATCGCTTTAATTCAAACTATATGCGTCTAGACGCCAAACTCTTGCCGCCATGTCGCCTGATAGGGACGGCTGAAATGCAACTGGACGCGTTCGGCCCTGCCATCTTCGGGCTGTTGTAGCAGCTCCATACCCTGGCGCAACAGCCCATACCTTGGATCCTCTGCTGCTGCTCCATTGGCTCGATCCAATCGGTCCAAAATGGCCGCCAATTCCAGAATCTTCGCACGAGCCACCAAATACTCTTGATCCAGGACATCTCGGACGGTGCGAGTCATGGCACTCCCTCTTCTCTCAGGAATTACTAACGGTTGTAACGGATGTTACGGTCACACAAGCCCTTCTAACATTGTACCAACATTTTACCTTTCTTTTTTGATAGGTGGCAATAAGAGCTACCGATTGAAAAGCATGGTATGGTTAGAGAAAGTACACAATCTGCGGCAACCTTAACAGACTAACATGAACGCTCCCCAAAGTTACGGCATCAAAGCGACTTTAAAGCTGCTCGAGGAAACTCGAAATGACGCAGCAATTGCCGTGCTTGCTCATGGATTAGCCGTCAATGACCCCAAAATTCGGGAAGCCTCTGTCCGTTCCCTGCTTGCCCGCCGCACAGATTCAGCGATTAAGGCCCTCGTTCAACATTGGCACATCCTGGAACCCAGTGACAAAAGATTACTAGACAATCATTGGCAACTCTTCGTTCCCAACACCTTGGCTATGCTCAAAAGCCAAGACACGCGCGAAAACCGCAACGCCATTCAAACTGTCGCCGACCTCAATTTGGTTGAGGGTTTTCATGACCTGATCCAGATCTCTGTCAACGATACCCATTTGCTTTGCTCGGACGCTCGGCAAGCCCTAAACCAACTAGCCTCACGTTGGGGTGAACGGGCTCGAAGCGGTCGAGATGTGCCCAGCGTCCGTATACCGATGCTCCAAAATCTCTTTGCATCAATATACGAGTATCAGCAACATCGATGCGTTGACGTCATCGATGCTTGGCTCCGTATGTCCGCTTGGGAAGACGCTATGCTGCGATCGGTCCTCTTGGATCCGGGCCATCCCTGCTACAACCAAATTATGCGAAGGTTGCGGTTTAGCCAAGAACCGCAGATTGTTGAGCTTTTGGCTGGTTTTCTGCCACGCAGAAGCACACCTCAGGTCGTGCTAGAAGTCTTAGCTCAACGTCAAGAGTCTTTCTTGGCGTTTCATCTCATCGAAAAATACCAAAACACCCTAGATGAGGTCTCGCGTTATCATTTGGAACGTATGCCTCGATGCGAGTGCCTATTCATTTTTAACACCGATGAATTGGCCCACATGAGTTTTTCGCAACAACAAACATTAGCCATCTTGCGAGCCGCCAACGCTTCCAGTCCACACACAGTACTTCAGGCTGCCATCGATATCGAACGTTCCGATCCAATGGAAGGCCCGAAATCTGCCTCGAGACTACTCAAACTACTACATGGAATTTCCATTGAAGTTCTCGGTGCTGCATTTGGTAACCAACCAAGCGAACCAGAACGCGAGCTTCGTGGGCTTATCGAGTCCATTATCCGCTGGCGAGACCACAGCAATCGCCAACTAGCCGAAAGCACCACTAAAATCTTTGAAGAGATTAGCCTACCTCGCCTGCTCTCTCAGATCCCGGTTGGTCCTTCATCCCTTTGCGAGGGTATCGCCAATCTACTAAAAGTCCTTGGCTATAGTTTCGAGAGCGATCTGGAAGCGGAGATTACCAATCCATCTCCCCGTCGACGTTCTCTTGCCGTTCGAGCTATCGCTTATCTCGATTTAGTCCCAGCCTACCGTTCGCTACTTGGTTCCATGATCTCCGACTCGCGTGAAGAAGTACGCATCGCAGCGATCGAATCTTTGGCGACCGACCCAAGTACCGAAACAACCCGTCTTTTGATCCTGGCCCAGAATTTTCCATCGTCGATCACGAACGAAGCCGCCACATTCGCTCTGAAAGACCGTTTGATTCCTGAATCCGAAGTAACAAATGTTGCCGCTGATCTCCTGCCCACCCTATCCCAACCGATGTTGATGATCGCTCATGGCGCTGAGCCTCTGCCGATGTAGCCCGACCATCGATATCAGCTAACTAAGCTTTATGAACCACGCCCTGACAACCATAGGTCTCATTGCTGAAAGTCACGACTTCTTTGAACGCATCGGTCATGCGATGCGGTCAGCGGGGGGCCGTGTCGATCTCTCATCCTTGTCTATTTTCTTGTTTATCCCCTTGATATTGGGGGGCATTTGCGCACTCAGGATACTATACAAGAGGCTATTCAAGCATAACTACGAAGCTCCCACGCTGCTCTTTATGCAACTCTGCTCAGCCCACGGATTAACTCGGCGAGAACGACGCACCATTCGTCGTGCCGCCACTCGTTGGCAAATTGACGATCCATGCTTGCTGTTCATCGATCAAAAGCTCTGGAAATTCGATGAAAGCGTTCGCCAAATCGCTCCTGGCAACCTAAAGCGAAAGGATGTAGAGACCTTCAATCTTCTCAGTTTGTACAGCCGCTTAATGCGTGAAGAAGAAGTCGAACAGGCTTAAGTCGTTAGATCTTTACTAATCGTCACGACTGTACCTCGAAATGGATTTCAGCAAATTGTATCGCAACATTTCCCACGAACCTAAAGTAGGATGTCGATACTCGATAGGCTGCAAGCTTGCCAAGTTTCGCCTTACTCGCCAAGGTAACCCCATGTTCGCGATACCTTTCTTTCAGACCGTTCTCAGCCTGTTGTTTATTGGAATCTGGTTCTTGGTAGGCCAGATCATCTCAACAGATCGCTAGAGTTCCGCTTTCATGACAATCGATGGCCACTGTCCCACCTCGGCGAAAAGCTCGGGGAAGCTTCACGTTCAGTAAGTGATTGTCCAAGAAGTCGCAATGCTCTCTTGTCGCTCGTGCAGTCCTGGCAAACGATGCGATTAGAGATTCAGCGATAAAACGGCTGACGAAACGTTTTCCCACATCGAGTCCGCACTCTCATAAAGAGGAGAGACGTCTTCGACTTCTTCAACATTGGGAATGCGTGAATCAACCCATTTGAGAAATGCGGCAACGAGATCCGGATCCCACTGCGAACCTGCACCTTCAGCGATAATCTTACGGGCCTTGGCCAACGGCATATGATGGCGATAAGGACGTGACGAAGTCATCGCGTCGAAACTGTCTGCTACAGCCAAAATACGTGCCATTAGCGGAATGTCCGTACCACCCAACTTGTCCGGATAGCCTCGGCCATCCCAACGCTCATGATGGTGCAGAATTCCTGGCAGTGTGAAATCGAGTTTTGCCAACTGCTCGATAATTCGGAAACCAATCACCGGGTGAAGTTTGATTACCTCAAACTCTTCGTCTGTCAGTGGACCAGCCTTCAACAGCACATTATCGGGCACACCAATTTTGCCAATGTCATGCAAAATACCTGCCAGATATATTTCCTGGCAGGTCGATTCAGGCAGTTGCAATTGGCGAGCCAGTTCGAATGCCAACTTTGCGACGCGTTCGCTGTGACCTTGCGTATAACTGTCACGTGCGTCAATCGCACGCGTCATCGAACGCAACGTTCCAAGAACAAGTTGCTGGGTTTCGGCAAATAAACGGATGTTGTGTGCCTGTGTGCTGAGAAGCGCTCCAGCCTCTTCCATCAAACCTACTTCAAACGAACCAAACTCTGGGTCGTACATGAACCCCAGTCCATTGCTCGTTGGAGGAGGCAGGCGATCCATGGCCACCAAGTAGGCAAACGGATTGCCAACTTGACCAATAGGAACGATCACATACGACGAAATGAGTCCGTTTGGCAACTCCGTAAAACGCATGTTGCCCAAGAACGGTTCCCAATTGACTTCCGATCGGTGAATCCGGACCAACGACTCAGCATCTTCAATCTGCCAGGCCCCCTCTCCGAATACTTCAGAGTTCAAGTCGAATTTATGCGATGCCCTTTTGTCAGCAATTACCAAAGCGATCTGTCGACAATTCGCAATCGATCGCAAAGGCTGCAGTATCTCCGCTGCAAGCTGCTGCGGCAAGTTATTTGATCGGCATAAACCAAGGTGTTTTGTGAGTTCTCGCAACCAACATTGTTCCTCGAATGTACGGGCAATCTGCATTGCCGAAGCATCCAATTGGATTTGCTGTTGCTCGATCGTATACATTTGATCGAGCACAACATTTGTTGCGTTTAATAACTGTTGTAACGATTCTAACGTACCTGTGGTTTGAACGCCGGCGAGATACCAACCTTGCGTATCAGATGTTTTCAATGGCAGAACGAAGCCGCAATGGCCTGCGATTTCGAAGCCGATGGGCGCACCCATCAACCCTACTTTTCGAGCAACTGCTTCGAATTCACTCCAATGATCTGCTAAACAACCTCTTAGCCCATGGCTTGGCCAAGGCTTGATCATCACACCGCTATCAAGAATCAAACTACAGGAAACCTCGAGGATTTCCTCAGCTTTTTTCTTTTGCGCTACTATGCCTTCTGCCGCCATGTTTGTTTCAAACCAAACAGTAATCGATGATTGCCTGCGCAACGCTGCGCAGTGACACTCTGCCGAAAACTAGGTTGCAGGAATGGAAAAGCCAAATTTTTTTGTTCAAATTCCTTTAATTTCGCCACGGTACTGTTTTGGAGTCGATCGAGCCATGCGCTATAAATGGCGCTGACTTTATTGCTTATGCAAAACGCAATTATTTATCAGATTTTTCTTGCCTCGCATTTGCCGTATCCTATGTTACCTGCGATGGGGAGGTGTAAGCCCATCAGAAAGTAGTAGTGCGGTCGTTTCGGTGCAGCTTGTGTTGCTTGCCACGCCTCTAGTCACTTTCGCAATACGTCAAATTCATCAAAAGGTTGGACAGCTCATATGGCAGCAAAAAACAAGACAAAGGGATTTACACTTGTAGAACTCGTAGTGGTTGTTGTGATCATTGGTATTCTGGCTGCCGTCGCAGCTCCACGTTTTTTAAATAAGACCGATGCCGCCAAAGCTCAGGTTTCACTGCAGAAATGTGCTGCAATGCGAAGTGCCATCGAAGTCCTCCGCGCCGACAATGGCAGCTATCCTAACACCGAATCAGATTTGGGGACCGCTTTAGAATCCTATATCCGAGGCGGCGTACCAACCCTTGAGTACAAGTTGCTAACCGGTAAAAAAGTTCACGTCATCAATGGAGCGGATCCAACCAAACTCCCAACTGGTGTAACGGCGGGTGCCGTGTGGATTTACAACTCTACCACCGGTTCGGTTTGGGTTAATGACGACGACCTGTTCGACGGCAAATATGACGCTTCGTAGTTAGAGGATGACTCTGACGGAGCCAAACCAACTAAGTTTTTGTAGAGGGGTTCGCATACGCTGCCCCTCTTTTTTTGGAGTAGTAATTCGATGAATAAACTTCAAATCTTGTTAGCCGAAGACAATCCGGCATTGCAAAATGTGATTCGTTTCAATTTGCTCTCCGTTGGTATGGAAGTGCAAGTGGTGAGTCGCGGTGATGATGCGTTGAAATTGTTCAACAACTCGCACTTCGATTGCCTAATCTGCGACCATCAAATGCCAGGTCTGGCTGGAATCGATTTGATTCGGACCATTCGCCAGGGCAACCATAACTCTGATGTACCTGCCATATTGTGTACCAGCCGTGTACTCGATTTGGATCATAATTATTTAAAAAATGAACTGCGAGTCACTGCCGCTTTAGGTAAACCATTCTCTGTTCGCCAGATCGTTTCAACAGTACTTCAGGCAACCCGCCCCGCCCCAGAACCACTTCCTGCGTGATCCAACTCAGAGTCTGAACTGATACCTCCCGCCTCACCAAGTACTCCCCCCACCATGCCCTCGCCTACCCAGTCTCTGACTAACCCATCAACGTCGCTCACCCAAATGCTGCTCATTTGGCAAGTCATTCCATCCTTTGCGGTTGGTTTGCTCGCGGGTTTATTGCTGTGGATGTCTCCTACGACATCAACTTTGCAACTTGGGGTTCTGTTTTGTATTCTCGGTCTGGCTGTCGTCAGCATCGTTACTTTTTTGCTCAAACATCATCGTGTCGTTTCCCTTGGAATTGTGGAAGGGCAGCTGGAGCAGCTTGCCAATGCCGCACCCAACTCTGCCGATCACAAGTCAATTATGACTTTGCTTGGAAACACGTCCGTGGCTACTGGCTGGAACCTGTTAGCCGAACGCTTGCGTGAACGTCGCTGGAATGAATCGATTGAACAATCACTTCAATCGAATGCTGAGGGAAGTAACCACGATATCGTTTATCGAATGGCCCGTTGTCACATTGATGGCTTAGCCATCACAGATCGCCAGGGTATCATTCGATTCAGCAATCCCGCCTGGGCGATGATGGTGAATTTAGATGAGAAAGTGAACACGACAGGTCAGTCGATCTTTGAGCACCTGAAACTAGAAAACAAGTCGGGCGGTCAAGATATACGCAATCGCCTCCACCATACTAGTTGCCCAGCCACCCACGTTATTCATTTGGGCCGCAACCTGGCCGATGGTATCTGGCGACTTGCACGCATTCCGCTCGATGGCAGAGCTCATGATCCCGAGGCATTCGTATGGATACTTCGTGATCACACACAACAAGCACTTGCCGAAGAAGCTCGAGATCGATTCGTGGGTGCCGCGACCCATGAGCTGCGAACGCCCTTGGCAAACATACTCGCATACGCTGAAACTCTTACCAATGCTGAGATGGACCCCGTCTCTCAACGAGAATTCTTCAATACCATTTCTTCGGAAGCACTACGACTCAATCGACTTCTCGATCAACTGCTAAACCTGCAACAGATGGAGGCTGGTTCGTTGACACTCGATCGCGTTCCCTGCGATTTATTGCGATTGATCGAAGAAGCTTGTGATCATATGCAACCATTGGCTGAGAACCGAGGCCTGAAGTTAGATCGTCGAACGCCCCCCAGCCTCCCCGCGATGCGCGTCGACAAAGAAAAGATCGTCTCGCTTTTAATCAACTTAATGGGTAATGCCGTCAAATATACACTCCCTGGCGGTGAGATAAAACTTGCTGTTGAGCTGCAAGCAGATTCTGTCCGTATCCATGTTGAAGACACGGGAATTGGTATTCCAGAAGATGCCGTCGATCGAATTTTTGAACGATTCTATCGTTGTCAGGATCCACGTACTGCCGATCAAGTCGGCAACGGTTTGGGATTGGCCCTCGCAAAAGAAGTTGCCCTATTGCATGGTGGGGACCTCACCGTACAAAGCGAACTTAACAAGGGCTCGCGATTTACCTTACATCTTCCAATACAGACGTCGTAAGAACACGAGGACCGAACATGATAACCACTTTCGGTGCCATCGATGTCATCAAAGCGCCATCCACATTGAGCGGCAACGACTGCGTCCAATGTGCGGCAGAAATTCGCGCAAGTGTTGAACGCCACCGTGTACGAATTGTTCTGGATATTAGTGGAACCGCTCTGATTGATTCAAAAGGGCTAGAAATGCTCTTGGATTGTAATGAGACCTGCCTGAAGCGAGGTGGTGAACTGGTCGTTGCTGGCCCCACTCCACTCTGCGCTGAAATTCTTGAGATTACCGGCATCGAACAGGAACTCAACTGCCATAAGGATCTACGTGCTGCATTGGGGAGCTTCGCGCGATGAGCCTCCTTACCGAACCAACTAGCCGAATTCGTAATAAGCAGAGCATGCGGCAACCGCTAGGCGAGCGTTTAGTACAAGAGGGCATCATCAGCGCTAACATGCTGGAACAAGCCCTACGGGAACAATCCACCACAGGCAGGCGTTTGGGCGAGACGTTAGTCGCACTGGGACTAGCAAATGAAAGCGACCTACTTCCGTTCATGGCCGAAGGTCTCGGTTTCAAAGCTACCAGACTTCGCGAAGGTTTGATCGATCCCAGCGTTGTTCACCTTATTCCGCAAACGCTCGCTAAAC
>JBILTA010000088.1:0-12050 GCA_044371785.1 Pirellulaceae bacterium
CATGTGTACCAAGTCCAAACGGTAGACCTTCAACACGCACTTCAACGACTCCACCAACCGTATCACCTTCTTCGGCGACTTGATCGATCAGCGCAGTAGCTTCCGCATCTTTAGAAGGATCGAGACTGTAGATCGCGCTTTGATCGCGTCGAGCCCGAAGCTCGGCTACGGTCCCGGTCGTTGCGGGAACTTTCAAGCCACCGACCTCGACAACATAGCCGACGGTCTCAATTCCGAATTGGAGCAACAACTGTCGAGCCAAAGCGCCGGCAGCCACTCGAACGGCCGTTTCGCGGGCACTGGCTCGTTCCAGAATGCCACGTATGGTTCCCAGATATTTGATGGCACCGGTGAGATCACCATGGCCTGGCCGAGGACGTTCGAGTTCCTTAAGTCGCTCCAGCTTGTAATCACTGTTGATCACTTGCAGGGCGATAGGACTCCCTAACGTCACACTTTGCCAGATGCCGGTGAGAATATCGACTTGATCGGTTTCAAGTTTCTGACGTCCGCCGCGCCCATAGCCACCCTGTCTCAACCGCAGTTCGTTATCGATCATGGCAGTATCTACCGTGAGCCCTGCCGGAAAGCCATCGATCATGGCTAAGAGGGCCTTACCGTGAGATTCACCTGCAGTCCAATATCGCAACATGTTGGTCTATATCTGTCATTATGCGGTCGAGTTGCCTCTTTGTGGCGAAACTCTAAACCGACGGGAACGGGGTAGCCATTTTGGAAAAAACGCACACAACGGAACACTTGTATAGAATGCGATCTCGCAAAGGCATTCTAGGCAAACCGAGTTTACCGAACCCAGCCTTTCGAGCCTAGGGCGTTTCGATTTGTGTTGTCCGGGAACAGAAGCTTCCTCCCCAGAAACAGCGAATTTCAGCCCAAATCTGGGGCCGATATTTGCTAGCCTAGTTTCACGATCAGCGTCGTGCACTCCCTCGCCCGAAATACATCCCCGATTTTCGTGTGTTTCGGAAGCTGCAAACTAGAGTAAACTGCGTATGCCCCAGCCCCAACCTGAAATCGGTCCTTCCCGAAAGTGAGTCTCCTGCGGATGAAACCACGCTTTTTGCAAGCCCTCCACCAAAGCTGGTTTCTTATCGCGCTGATCTTGGTACTGGGACTCGGACAATGGCAGGCTGCGAACCTGCTGTGGCTAGCCGACTTGAAGTGGCTCAGACTCTCAGTCGTTGTCAGCGTCATTTTTGTTATGGCCTTGGGTGTCCCGTTAGCAGATATCCTTAAACAAGTCGCCAAGCCCTATCCCACACTGCTTGCCTCTGCGATCAATATGCTCTTTATGCCTGTGGCTGCGTGGCTAATAGGATTCGCTTTACCCTTGGACCTAGCGGGCGGGTTCGTTGTCGCCGCCGCAATCCCGTGCACACTCGCATCAGCCGCCGTATGGACTCGGCGAGCCGGTGGAGAAGATTCAATCGCTATGTTGGTGATGCTGATCACCAATCTAACCTGCTTTTTTGTAACACCACTCTGGTTGTTGCTATTGCTCGGACAAAAGGTTGAACTCGATGTGGGTAAACTGATCAGCGAGCTTTTTTTGCTCGTTTTGATCCCCAGTATTCTCGCTCAACTTCTTCGATATCGCATAACCAGCGTGGCTCGATTCGCAACACGATACAAAGTGACCTTATCGACGGTCGCTCAATTCGGAATCTTGCTCATGGTCCTGTTCGGATCCATTCAAATGAATCAATCTCCCTCGGGTATCGAATCCCAATCCTCATCGCGCACCTATCTACCCTACATTCAATCCATCGTCGCCGCGACGGTCTTGCACTCGGTCGCACTAGCGATGGGATGGTACGCAGCAGTCGGCTTAAACTTCAATCGACGTGAGCAAATCGGCGTCGCCATCTCAGGTAGTCAGAAAACACTGATGGTTGGACTTCAAGTATGTATCGATTGTGGCGTGAGCATATTACCGATGGTGCTCTATCACATTTCACAATTATTGATCGACACTTTCTTGGCCGATTGGTGGGCAAGGCATGGACGCAAGCTCGAGGCAGAAAAAAAGCCATGACATACTCGCCATGGCTTCTCATGTTTCCTACGACCTGAGACCAGCTCGTTATTCGCCCAACAACTTCACGAGTGTGGGCTCGAGTGCTTCTGCCCAGAGGCGATAGCCTTCTTCATTGGGATGCAAAAGATCGGGCATCACTTCCTTAGGCAGCTTTCCATCGGCGTCCAGAAATGAAGCGTTGATGTCAACGAATGTAACGTCTTTATCCTTGCCGTAACCTTTGATAATTTCGTTAGCGCCGTTGGTCAACTTTCGTAAGGCATCGTTGTTATCCGCACCGCGTGGGAAGATCGCCAGCAATACGATTTTGGTTTCAGGGCACTTACTGCGAAGCGTCTTGATAATCTCTGCAATGCCAGCCGCGATATCTTCCGGAGAATCTTGTCGGTGTCCCGCGTTGTTGGTGCCGATCATGATAACGGTCACCTTCGGCGAAATACCATCCACCGCACCGTTATTGAGTCTCCACAAAACGTTCTCGGTTCGGTCACCGCTGAAGCCGATGTTGAGTGGCTTGCGTTTTGCGTAATATTTTTCCCAGGACGCTTTGCCACCACCTTCCCAGCCATGCGTGATGGAATCACCGATCCACAACAAATCGACCGTGCCGAGCTTTTCTTTTTCCTTGAGCTTCTCTTCGTGTCTTGGCATCCACCAAGCTTTGGCCCACTCGGCCGTTTGTACTTCAGGCTTCACAGACAGCGGCATTTTGGCTTCGTCTTGGGCAACTGAAAATGAACCAAGGCACGTAATCAAACCACATACAAGTGACAGCAGACTGAAGCGGCGCAGCATGGCGAGACCCTCAACGGACAGGATTAAGGAGATGCAAGTTGGTGAGACCAGCAAACATCTTCCGTCCGCATGTGCGTCCAAAAGATGCGCTCTCTTTAGCGAACTTTGCCGCACAGAATCGACGCGTTGTGACCGCCGAATCCGAAGCTATTGTTCATCGCCATTGAGATGCGTTTTTGCTTGGGTTGATTAGGAGTATAATCCAAATCGCAAGCAGGATCAGGATTTTCTAGATTGATCGTTGGAGGAACGACGTCATTGTGAACAGCCAATACGGTGAGGATCATTTCGATACCACCGCTGGCGCCCAGTGCATGGCCGATGTGCCCCTTGGTACTGGAGATCGAAACCTTATAGGCATGATCGCCGAAGACACCCTTGACGGCTTGGGTTTCGGCTTTATCACCCAGTGGAGTACTGGTGCCGTGCGCATTGATGTAGTCGATATCGGCTGGACTCCAGCCCCCATCGCGAAGTGCGTTGGCCATCGCGCGACCCGCTCCCCGCCCCAATTCGTCGGGCTGTGTGATGTGTCCCGCATCACCGCTAGCACCGTAGCCTAAAACTTCGGCATAAATCTTGGCCCCACGGCGCTTGGCATGCTCGAGTTCTTCGAACACCAGAACGCCTGCACCTTCCGCCATCACGAATCCATCGCGGTCGGCATCGAAGGGACGACTCGCTCGAGTCGGTTCTTCATTGCGAGTCGACAATGCCTTCATGTTTTGGAAACCAGCGACACCCATGGCAGTGATAGCCGCTTCGGTTCCGCCGGTGACGATCACATCAGCGTCGTCATACTGAATGCACTTGAACGCGTCGCCCATCGCATTGGTTGCGCTGGCACACGCTGTGGCCACGGTAAAGTTAGGACCTTTCATGCCGTGGCAAATCGAGATGTTTGCTCCAGCAGCATTGAGCATCAGTTTAGGAATCGTAAAAGGACTGACGCGGTCGGGTCCCTTGGTCAACAAACGCTCGACCTGAATTTCGATTTCAGAGAGCCCACCGATTCCTGAACCCAGGATCACGCCACATCGATAGGGATCTTCAACCGCCATATCGAGTCCCGAATCTTCAATCGCTTTACCAGCGGCATAGGTTGCAAACTGAGTAAAGCGATCCAAGCGTTTGGCTTCTTTGGCATCGACGTACTTGCCTGGATCAAAATCGGGAATGTCACTTCCAAATTTGACCTTGAAGTTAGAGACATCCAAAATCGTCAATGGATGCACACCACTACGACCAGCGAGAATGCTGTCCCATAGGACACTCACTTCGCCACCCAAAGACGTGATAGCACCTAAGCCAGTTACGACGACGCGACGTTTCATAAAACAAGCCCGTTGGTTGATGCCAGCCGACTCGCGGGCCGAATCGGCGACGAAGCCGGAATCTTCCTAGAAAAAAAGCGGCCAAGTGGGCCGCAAGAACTTGAACCGACCAAGGCCTTATCAGCCCGCTTGGTTCTTCTCGATGTAATCAACTGCTTCACCAACACGTTGGATCTTTTCAGCAGCGTCTTCTGGAATGCTGATGTCGAACTCTTCTTCGAGTTCCATAATCATTTCAACAATGTCCAGCGAATCGGCGCCAAGGTCGTTCACGAAATGCGATTCCCGTGTGATCTTGTCTTTGTCTACGCCAACTTGCTCGGCCACGATGTCAATTACGCGTTCCTCGACCGATGCCATGTTTGAAACTCCTTGATGCCAATTGGTTGGTTGTTATTCGAATTTAGTTACTAGGCCTATTCGGGTACTGGTCCGATTCAATGACCAGGCCGATTTTAACACCGAGGCCCTTTGACCTGGTTTCCAGTCCGCTCGCATTCGACCCAAAAAAGGGTATTTACCTTTTGGAACGTTTGCTGTTAAGACCAAGAAGATAGAGGATTCTAGCAAAGACGGTCAAGCCAGGAAGCGGGCTCCCAACTTTCTAGCCTGTCATTCCGCCGTCGACGGTCAAAACTTGTCCCGTTACGTAACTTGCTCCCTTGCTGGCCAAGAACAAAACCGCTGCTGCCACATCTTCGGGAAGCCCCAAACGATTGGCGGGAATGCGTTCTTTGACCTTATCGGTGACCACGGCTCCTAGAGCTTTGGTCATGTCGCTCTCAATAAAACCAGGGCAAACGGCGTTGACCGTTACCTTACGTTTTGCCAATTCTTTGCTCAAACTGCGGGTCAAACCGATCATCCCAGCCTTGGAAGCGGAGTAGTTGGTTTGGCCGGGATTTCCAATCAATCCTGACACGCTGGACATATTGATGATGCGGCCATAACGTTGCGACATCATCATCCGCGAGGCAGCTCTACTGAACAAAAAACAACTCGTTAGATTAGTTTGAATCACTTCATCCCATTGCTCATCGGTCATGCGAGGCAAGAGTGTATCGCGGGTGATTCCAGCGTTGTTGACAAGAACATCGAGGCGTTCGAAATCTTTTTCGACCGTCGCAAACAACTGCTCGACGCTCTCGCGAGAGGTTACGTCGCACGGCAACGCGACCGCTTTGCCCCCCCGTGAGGTGATGGCCTGAACCGTACCAGCCAGTTTATCAACGCTGCGAGCCACGCAAATTACGGTGGCTCCGTTAGCCCCGAGGCATTCAGCAACTGCGCGGCCCAACCCTTGCGACGCGCCCGTTACCATGGCGATCTGCCCCTGCAAATCCGCCTTCAAACCGATATCTACTGCCTGTTCACTCATCCGATGTTAATCTCCAAAGCACTCACAGGCCGCTTTTCGGTCAATTCGCTTCAGTGTCCCCGACAGCACCCTGCCGCTACCAACTTCATAAAATAATTCTACGCCTTGGGCCAACATGGCTCGCAAGGAGGCTTCCCATTGCACAGGATTCACAACTTGCCGCGCCAGTAATCCTTTAAATTCGCCCGCATCCCTATGCGGTTGGGCGTCAACGTTAGAGTAAACCGCAATTTGAGTTGACTCAATTTTTGTGCTGGCCAAAGCTTGCTGCAACTTACCAACCGCAGGCGCCATCAATTCAGTATGGAACGCACCGGCGACAGCCAAGCGAACGGTCTTCATTGCACCTGCCGCCGAGGCCAACGGCTCAGCCGCAGCCAGCGACTCAACGTGACCAGAGATCGCAATATTTCCAGGGCAAAGCAGGTTCGCAATTTGCAAAACCTCGCCGGGGCGACGAGCCTCGTCGCACACCGCAGCCAACTTTTCTTGATCGAGCCCAATGACGCTCGCCATTCCGCTTGGCACTATATCTGCCGCGGCTTGCATTGCCTCACCACGCTGCTTCACCAGCCGAACAGCATCTTCAAACTGAAGTCCGCCAGCGGCAGCAACTGCGGTGTATTCCCCTAGACTCAACCCAGCAACCGCTACAACATCCGCCATTAGATTCGGCTTGTTCTGCTGTAACTCAGCTAGTGCAGCCAAAGAGTGAACCAGCAGTGCCGGTTGGCTGTAATGAGTTTCATTGAGTTTTTCTGCAGGCCCGGATTGGCACAACTCAAGAAGGTCATACCCGAGCACTTCGGAAGCACGGAGGTACAGGTCCCGAGCCCCGTCACAGCGTTGGGCCAGTGGCCCTCCCATGCCTACTTGTTGGGCACCCTGTCCAGGGAATAAAAGGGCAATCGCTGGCATCGGTATGACTTAGCTAGCTTGCTCTTGTTGCACCACAACTCGCCCCATGTAGTAGCCGCAATTTGGGCAAACTACGTGAGTTGGAGTTACCGCACTGCACTTAGGGCAGTAGGTCAGCTGCTTAGGCTTCTTGTGATCGTGTGCACGACGCTTGTTGGTTCGTGAATTGGAGTGTCTTCTCTTTGGAACTGCCATGGCAGCCAAACCCCATCTAAAAGCTACGTTTATTCGAAAAAATCAATGTATTTCGCCAAGCCCCGCAAGGTACGGGGCAGCGCCCAAACTGTCAAGCCGAAATGGGACCATCCATCCCATGCAATTCCGAAAGCCCCTCCTCTTAGGAAGGGGCATATTCTTCTTTAGAGCCCAAACAGATTCCTATATATCGGCCAAATTTCCAATTTCCGTACCTATTTCCACCTATTTCACCCTTGGGACTCTCCATTTCGCCACCGCCCCCCCCGTTTTAACCAATTCCGCCAATACGCATCGCTAGAAACTTCTCCCCCTCACACATTTTCGTCTATTGAACGCACTACAATGCCTCGGACACGTACAATCTGAGTCACCCATGGGTACGTCTGCATGCAACTGTACTCTGAACTAAGCCGGAAAAAGAACTGAGCTTGAAGAAACACGAGCCTGAAAAAAATCATGAGCTTGAAACCGAATCCCGATCCATCGCTCGCTGCCCCCTCGCCGGATGACGCTGCACAATTGCAAGAACTTCGCGAAATCATCCAGCGCATTGAACAAGAATTGAGCAAAGTGATTGTGGGGCAGAAGGATGTCATCGACCAACTCCTCACCACACTCTTTGCAGGTGGTCATTGCTTATTGATCGGTGTGCCTGGCCTAGCCAAGACATTATTGGTCAGCAGCCTAGCCAAGTCTCTCGATCTCGTTTTCAACCGAATTCAATTTACGCCCGACTTAATGCCCACGGATATCACGGGCACAGAAGTGATCCAAGAAGATCGCTCCACGGGGCAGCGCAGTTTTCGTTTTATTCCAGGCCCAGTTTTCGCCAACGTGGTACTTGCCGACGAAATCAACCGCACGCCACCCAAAACACAGGCCGCACTTCTCGAAGCAATGCAAGAGAAACAAGTTACCGTTGCCGGCCAACGCCATCGCTTACCACAACCTTTTTTCGTTTTGGCCACACAAAACCCAATCGAACAAGAAGGCACCTACCCACTCCCCGAAGCTCAATTAGATCGCTTCATGTTTAACATCCTGGTGGATTACCCAACGGATGAAGAAGAATTAGAGATCGTCTTGCAAACGACCGGAGATCGGCAATCGACTGTGGACCCGCAAGTCAATGCGGACACACTACAACGCATGGTTCAACTGGTTCGTCGCATTCCCATTCGCCGTTCCGTCGCTCAGTTCGCGATCGAACTCGCTCGACGCTCCCGACCATCGGCGCCAGACGCTCCCGATGTGACGCGACGTTATGTTGCCTGGGGAGCTGGTCCTCGAGCGAGCCAATATTTAGTACTCGGCGCCAAATCAAGAGCCGCCTTACATGGTCGCACACATGCTGATTTAGACGATGTACGAGCCGTTGCCTATCCCGTTTTGCGACATCGTATTCGAACCAATTTTCAAGCCGAAGCGGACGGCGTTTCTGTAGACAAGATCATAAGCGAAATATTGCAGTCGGCTGAACGAGCCTCGGAGGCATTACTCAATCGTGAATACGCAGGCCAAGTATTTCGATCCGCAGACGCTCGCTAAAATCCGTTCTATCGGACTGCGAGCTCGCTATTTGGTCGAAGGCTATGTCACAGGGATGCATCGAAGTCCTCATCAAGGACGCTCGATAGAGTTTTCGCAACATCGCGAATACGTCCCCGGTGACGACCTGCGCCAAGTCGATTGGAAAGTTTACGGACGCACCGACAAATTCTACCTCAAGCAATATGAGGCAGAGACGAACCTGATCTGCCATATATTGCTCGATGGCAGTGAAAGCATGTCTTATCTCGGCCCATCCTCAAGCCTATCGAAACTTGAGTACTCCCAGCTAATAGCGGTTTCATTTGCTTATCTTGTCCTTTCACAACAAGATGCGGTTGGCATGACCCTACTTGCTGATCAAGTCATCCAACAACTAACGCCCAGCAATTCGCCCGCTCAACTCAATAATGTTATCGGTCTCTTGGAAAGCCCGACACCTTCTAGGGGCACGTCACTGGAGCCAGCTCTGAAAGACGCAGCTTCGCGACTTAAGTCACGTGGGGTAGTTGTCTTGATCAGTGACTTCCTTGACGACGCCGACAAAATTTTGCAAGGACTGCAACACCTGCGGTATCAACGTCACGATATCGTTATGGTGCATGTGCTGGACGACGCAGAAGTCAATTTCCCATTCGACCAACCCTCGCGTTTTGTTGGCTTGGAAGGTTGGGATCCGATCGTTGCCGACCCACAAAGCTTGCGTGCCGCCTACAAAAGAGAAGTCGAATCGCACATCAAGAAACTGCGTGAAGGTGCGCGAAGCTTGCAGATCGACTACCATCTGATGCTCACCAATCAACCGCTGCACTTGACACTGCCCCATCTCCTTGCTCAACGACGCAGGAGACAATAATTCATGAATTTGCCAGCCATAGATCTCAATTCGTTGGTCGCCACATCGCTCTGGGCCAGTGGTATGTGGAATATGCCTCTGATCGGTTCAGGTTTCATTGCGACCTGGATGTTGTGGTGGTCGCTGGCGGGATTGATTCCTATTGCGCTTCACTTTTGGTTTCAACGTCAACGACGTGAAATGAATTGGGCCGCGATGCAATTTCTTATGGCGGCGATCCAAAAACAATCGCGCCGCATTCGCTTGCAACAGCTTATCCTACTGCTCTTGCGAATCGCCATATTGGTCACCCTGGCTCTGGCAGCCGCACAACCTTTCCTATCAAGTCGCGAACCCAATTGGATCGGCACAACGCGACCACCGCTTCTTTGGGTTGGTGCTATCGATACGTCCTACTCCATGCAATATGTAGACTCGACACGCCAATCACGCTGGGAACAGGCCGTCACCAAAGCTCGCGAAATGATCGAACAATTACAACCAGGTGATGGAGTCCTCTTGCTAACGCTTGGCAGTCCACCTCGAGTTATCTTTTCCGAAGCCACTTTTGATCGCACAACCGCATTGCTCGAACTTGCCAAACTAACCCCCACAGCCGAAGGTTCCGATCTATCAACAACGCTAGCAGTCCTAGAAGATTTGCTCGATTCCAATCGCCGCTCCCATCCCGAACTCACGTCACATCATGTTGTTTTCTTCACCGACGCGGCGGGCGAAACTTGGAATACGGCTCCACCTTCAAGCCTTGAATCCACTTTACAAAGTGTTACCAAAGGAGCAGAGCTCTTTATCGAACGAGTCGGTGACGGTAAAAGTGACAACACTGCCATTACCGATATGCGAATCGATCTCGCTCGTCCACAACAAGACAAAGAAGTTGCCTTCATCGCAGAAGTGGCTAACTTATCCGCCGATGCAGAAGTCGAAACTTCCGTGCAACTTTGGCTAGATAATCAAGCGATTCAGAGCGAGACCGTCCAACTCACCCCACGCGAACGCAAACAAGTTCGTTTTCAACAGCGATTTTCAGAGTCCAAACTTTATCGCCTGGAAGCTCGAATTACGAACGATGGTTTAACTCTCGATGACCGTCGCCATTTGCTAATGGCGACGCGTGCGGATGCCAGAATTCTGCTATTGGAAGACCTGCCTGGACAAGCAAAATACCTAGATCTTGCCCTAAGCAATCCTATCACGGCCACCGACAAGTGGAATGCAACCACCGAAGTCTTTCAAGTAACCGATTGGCGCGACCTCAATCTTCAGAACATCGATCTTGTCATACTATGCAACGTATCGACTTTGCCTGAACAGCTCCCAAATCTACTACGAGATTACGTGCAGCGAGGTGGCAAGCTCCTGGGCTTTTTGGGGGACCGTGCCGACCCCGCCAGTTATCAACGTTTCGCCGAACTCGAAAGCAATAACGAAGCTAAACAGAACTTCTTTCCACTGCAACTCACGGCACCTTCACCCTTGGCTGTTTACTCCATCGACCCACGAAATTACGAAAGCCCATTCTTACGGATCTTTCAAGATTTCCCTGATAGCGGCCTATTGACCACACCCATTTTTCGCTATTGGAAACTTGATTCGAGCCAATCACTTCCCAATTCGATTCATATCGACTTAGCGACGAGCGATCACGATCCAGTGCTTTTGACTTACGCGTATGGAAACGGATCTGTCGCTTGGTGGCTTACCAGCCCGACGCCACAAGCGGCAACTATTGGCGATGCCGAACCTTGGAATGCGATGGCGGCGTGGCCCAGCTTCTTGCCATTGATCCGCGAGCAAGTGAGTTACCTGACTCGCCCAGGTGAAAACCAAACCCAACGCCTTGTAAACGCTCCTCTCCAAGGTTACTTGCCACCAGAAATTACCGATGAACAAGTTAATGTTCTTCGACCAGATCGACGTGTCGATCCAATTCGCCCCTTACCACCACAACAAGATGGATACCGACCGTGGGTTTATAGCGGCGATGATCAACCGGGATTCTATGAAGTCCAAACCACACAACCGCTCCCCAATCAAACGGGTGTTTTTGCGGTAAATGTCGACACTCGTGAAAGCGATCTAACCAGTGATGGTGCCCAGAAATTCCAAACGTGGTTCAATCCTGCAAATCTAGATCCAAGTGCTCCAACAAAATCGGTCGACATGGCGGACACTGAACCAACACAAACAAATACAGACTCTATCTCCTCGTTAAATCGAAAGCCCATCTTCCACTGGTTCCTAGGGGCCCTCTTTGGACTGTTGCTCACGGAATCGCTCGTGGCGTTTTGGCTAGGGAGATCCAGAGTATGAACCTCCTTATCGCCGAACAACTTTCCACCGAAAGCCAATGGATTCATTCTTGGTCATTGCCACTCTGGCTAACCATTCTACTGACTCTTATTACTGCGCTTTTTGCAGCAGTGCTTTATAGCTTCGAAACTGGCAGCAAGAGCGTCCCCCTACGCATCGCGCTAACATTCTTGCGAGCTACATTATTGGGGCTTACCTTGTGGATGCTAGCAGCGTATGCCATTCAACCGTTTCGCTCAGAACGTCCTGAACTGGTTTTGATCGTCGATGCGAGTCAAAGCTTACAGACCGTGGCCGACTCCAATAGCAGCGGCAAAACCTATTCTCGCTTTGAGCAACTCAAAGATGAACTTCTCAAGAACAATGCGGCCACCCTTTCTCTCTTGAATGAAAAGTACCAACTCAAATTGGTTGTAGCGGGTCAGCAAGCTAAAGTAAATGCAACCGATCTGCCAGCCATTTTGAAAAGCCTCAATGAGATTTCGCCAGACCAACCCAGCAGTCGCTTGGGCGCATCGCTACACCAAACCTTAGAACTTCAACGCGGACGGCCGACATCCGCGATCTTGTTCATAAGCGATGGCATTAACACCGATGGTATGCCTCTAAATGAAGTAGCCACTTTGTTTCGTGCTGCTAATCTCTCTGTAT
>JBILTA010000089.1:0-12049 GCA_044371785.1 Pirellulaceae bacterium
GGGGAGCTATTTTTGGATGGGCCCGAAAATCTTTTGGAGCCACAGTGGCTAATGCCCCTACGACGATTAACTATGGTTCGATCGCTCCTCAAGGTGGCCGAATCGCACGTCGTGAGATTGTCGGTCAAGTTCGGTCTAGTACCAGAAGTTCCGAACTTCAGGCTCAAGAAGAAATGGAATCTTCCCTGCGTAAACAGGTAGATGAGGCTGTCGAAAAATCTTTGCGAGCTGCAGATTTGACAGCCGTTTATCGTCTTCGAGATTCGCTGCTAACGACAGCACCTGACAGGCTGGGGATTGGATGGAAAACCTTTAGCGACCATGTTGAGATTGGGATCCAATGTTACAACCATACGCAAGAACAATTCGCCGGTCCACCACCGCTCCACAAGAATTCGGAAGCCTGGATGGTCGCAGTGCACGAGTCGCTCTTGAGCAACGCGCTCCAACGCCTGCTTTTGGATTCGAAGCTTGGGTTGCAGTATGTGCCCGCAGGAGGAGACTCGCCCTCTAAAGGGATCTTGGTTTCGGCAGAAACGGGTGAACGAGTTGAAATTGTTTTTCAGAAGATGGCACCCGTTATTGCGACCTGTCTAGAGGGAACTATACAGACTACAATGCGGGTGAGTTCCCTAACCAACGGAAGCACAACGTTCAAAGATTGTCGTATTGAAATCGAGTGGAAGCCTAGTTTTGCGGAGGGTGAAGTTCGTTTGCAAAGGCTTGACAAAGTGAAGGTTCTGCCGATCGATTTTGATGCGTCAAAAGACCGAATTAAGGTCCGAGATCTTTCGGCTTTTCGTGTTTTGGAAAGAGCCCTAAGTAATGCAGTACAGAAGTCGCAAACGATGCCCCTGCAAATTCCTGATGGGCTCGGCAAAGGAAGTTCGGAAATGGAGTTGCGCACACAAAATGGTTGGTTGGTTATTGAAAGTGGTACGTAGGCTTGGTGTAGGTGATATTGCGCATTAGTGCTGACTGCATCCTCCCAACGCGACCTTACACTGCCGATTGCCACGCGGCAGTGAGATATAAATCGCCAGCAACTAGAAAGTTCCCTTGGAATTGATGGGACTGGAGCGAGCTATTCTCAGATTCATTTGCAACATTTGCTTGAAAACACTCTCCTGTCGGATCAAAAGAAATCGCAACTTCTTGAAAGCGGAGACGCCGCAATCGCAGCGGATAATAAAGCTTGTAAACGGATTCTTTTGCGCTGAACAAGAGCAACCTCCAGTTCAGATTTTTGGGAAGAGATAGGATGTGGGCTCGTTCTTCAGGTAGGCTAATATAATTCAGGAGACGGTCATCAATTGAGCGATCTCGTTCGGCATCGATACCGAGGCTGGCATAAACCGATTGTCGGGTGACTGCTGCGGCACAATAATCGGCACAATGTGTGATACTACCGATGACGCCTGGTGGCCATAATGGCATGCGTTTATCATCGGCAGGCAGAGGAATCCCTCGTATTCCCATTTTTTCGAGCGAGCTTCGGGCGCATGTGCGGCCGGCCGAAAAGTCTCGATGCCGTTTCTCTGTGGCGTTCTCCAACCGTGCTTTTTCCTCAGCCCACAACTCGAATGGTGCCGAAAGATCGGTCAGTGTAGAACAGAAAATTCCAGGGGGAAGAATTTGCTCAATCATGATCGGTTGGCTCGAGAGTGGAACTTGAAGACTGGATTTCTTTGGCCAACATAACAATCTCTGTAGCTATGGCATGTCGTACGAACATCGCTTGCTCGCGATTGATTCTGCTTTTGTCGAAACGAAACCACAACCGGATAGAGTCTTGCCACATTGTTACCAAGATCGATGCCTCAGTACCCTGGCGGGTTGGAGGTGCAGCAAAGAAGTCGGTTATTTGGCACTGTCCCAGAAACCGTACGTGATCTTTCTCAGCCAGTTTTTCGGGAAATCGTCGAAAGGGATCTCCTATATAGCTCCATACAAAAGAGCCTGGGCTCATGTTTTGGATGATACATTTCGCTAGCCAGTGGGGAAACCGGCGAACGAAATCCAAGGCATCGACAAACAATGCAGCTAACTTCCAGTCCTGTATCGCATCCAACTCAGATTTCGTCAACTCAAAGTTATGGCTCCAATCGAGACACGTTTTGCGATAGCGACGAATAAACGCATAGCCAATGCCGTTGTGAGCTGGAATACGTTGTTGGGTTGTGCGGCGCATGTTGACTGGCAACACGGCCACCCAAGGTTGTAACCATCGGAACATACCGGAGTGCATTTTGCTGAAGCCACGAAAGGTTGCAGCCAATAAGATATGATTTAATGTGCCACCACGGCTGTGCGCATATCGTCGTAAAATGTCTACGACTTCAGCTGAAATTTCTACACCCGAGATATCACAATCACCTCCGAAAATGGCCTCATGGTTGAGGTGTCGAATCTCAGAAACCTGGTTTGTGGAAGGTGATATTCTCGTCGCGATCGGACGATAACGTATTTGCCGAACGCGGGCTGGAAACGCGAGAAGGAACTTAACAACCTCTCTTGCGAGGAACAGGTAAGCCGACGACTTCTTTACAGGGTGAGGGATTCGGCGATCGAGGAGCCCACGATCTGCAAGAAGTTCGGTTGAGATGGATTTTCGACTTGCTTGACGCTTGGTCGAGCTTGAGTCGTCACCTGTTTGTTTTTTGATGAGTCTTAAACAGCGATTAAAGAAGTCCGAACAGAACTCCAAAGATCCAATTCCATCGGTCGCGGCATGATGAAAGTGCAGAGAGATCAAGTAGCTCCGTGCGGCTTGCTCCTGTTTTGTGTCCTGCAATTTGCTTACTTGTCGGATAGAAAGGCAACAATTAGGGCCATCGAGAGCATTGATTCGTGCAGTGGGTGGGGCTGCGGTAAGTTCGTTTGCTTCAGTAACAACTGTTGAACAGAAATCGGTTGCCGATCTCACATCCCATACAAATCTCGATTTGTCAGGCGTTCGAACTGCTCTCGATCGCAACAGCGGGTGTTCTTGTAAGCTCTCTTTAAAGGCCTGCCCCATCAGGTCTAAATTCAACTCGCCTTGTAATACGAAATGGCAGGTAAACACCATCGGATACACCGCAGTATCATCCAGTAGCATATACCATTCAAAAGGTGTCGCGATTAGCTTTTGCGGCGAGGCATTCATTTAAGGTGTTTTGTTATCCATAGCAAATTTGGGACAGAACAAGAATGGTTCCAAAAGGGTGTGGGCTTTGGCTTACCGATGGGAGTGGCAAAACAAGTAAGGGGGGATTTCCGCGGGATTGCAAATCAAGACAAGGCCATTTACTTGTTTTTCGATGAGCGAGATAAAGTGCTGGCTTCCTTCCGAAATCGGCATCAGCTTATGGCCAGCTTTTCCGAGTGCCCATTTGCTGCTCGCGCGAGCCGCCATACCAATCTGTTCCCAACCTGGCCAGCCGATCGTGAGCGATTGCATGTTGGGCCAATGTTCCTTCAAGTATTTGGCTTGCTCTGCTAGAAAACAATTCGCTGAAGCATAGTCTACTTGTCCAACCCCTCCGAAAAAGCCGGAAAGTGATCCACACGAAATGAACCAGCGTGTCTCACTGTCGATGAGCGATTGTAAATTTATTGCTCCGCCCACTTTCGACGCGATGGTTTTTTCGATAGATTCCGTCGACTTCTTCCTCAATAAAGTGGTTTGTTCGAAACCTGCACCATGCAAAAAACCATTGATTTTGATGCCCTTGGAGCGTAGGGATGCAAACAAAGACCAAACCTCTTGTTGGTCGGAGACGTCTACCTGATGATAACGGTAATCTATTGCGTTTCGTTGAAGCGCAGACAAATTGCGAGACAATTCGACGGCGTTATCGAACGAGGCTTGTGCGGCAGGAATAGATGCTCTGCGGTGAGCCGCATCACGTATCACCTTGAGGCGTGCCTCCTTGATTTCTAATTCGCTCCGTTGATCCCACGGAGTTTCGGGGACGGGTGTTCTCCCCAGGATTTCGAGGCGGGCACCATAAAGTCCGAGGAGTATTGCAAGATGCGCGGTTACTCCGCGCCCGCCACCACTGATCAACCAGCGTGAACCATCGAGGAGCTGCTTGGCGGGTGTCCAAGTCTGGGAGGTCTTAAGCCTACTGAGTTTCGGTATCTGCCAGCTTCCGGCGCTATAGCGTTGATGAGTATGAGCAAAGCTATGGACGAGGTCATCGGCTTCATCATCGGAAAGCTCGACGGTGGTACTCTTAGCTGCGGTCAGGCTTACCGAAGATTGAGCGATGCTGTTTAGGTCAATTTCGAGGAAGTTTATGGAGCCTTGGGATGTCTCCTTGGCGAGATTCTTGGTCTCGGTTTGTCGCATTGCTATCTGTTCCAACCACAGTGCACGTATCAACCCCGATGCTCCCGTAGGCCCGAAGGTGCTGAATGGCGCTGTGCTTGTACCGCGCAGACCAACGATCCATGTTCGTCCCGAAGCTTCACGGTCCGCTTGCATAATCTGCCAGTGCTTAAGGCTTAGTATTCGGGTCGTAAGCTCGGCTGATGGATCCGTAATGGCAAGAGCCATAGTCTTTTGCATATCGATGTGCTGGGCTGGAAAGGAAAAAGGCCAGACATAGATCTGTTCATTCGCAAGTTGGTGGATATCTGCCATGATGTCACTACCACATAAGGCGAGACCAATACGCTGAATGATGTTATCTTGAATTGGATCATAGGCTTCAGTGCGTTCCCATTTGACTTCATAAGCTTCAAAGGTATTGCTGAAATGTTCTCTAGCAGAGGACGCCGATTCACCAAGCGGTTGCGTTGCGGGATCGAGGCTGAGGTCGCCGTCCCACTGTTGTATGAATCGATGTGCTCGGAGAGTACTCGGATCGTTGATCTGTGAGACAGCGCTTTCTAGTATGGTTCGCAAGGAGGGTAAACCGATTTGTAACATCATGCCGAATGGGCCAACTGGCATTTGCGTTATCGACTTCCAAGAATAGTCGATTTCAGCGGGTGAGCACACTTGCCGCTCAGCGAGTTCCATAGCTTTAACCAGCAGTGGATTGAGCAAGTTGTTAAAGATGTAACCGGGGAATTCGCGCCGCATCAAGATAGGGGCGAGGCCGAGTCGCTTGATCAATTCAACAAGTCGTGACAAAACATCCGACGCTGTTCTGGGGGCCGGCATAACATCCACTGCTGTGGCGTACCACGGAGGCATATGGAAATGTAATGCCGCAAATCGTTCTGGATTTGGGAGTCCGCGGAAAATGCTTGATGGCGGAAGGTAGGAGGAATTGGTAGCCAAAATGGTATGCGGCGAGCACACTTTCGCGAAAGCTTCCATGACGCTTCTTTTGAGGGGTAACGATTCAGGAACCGCCTCGATGATCAAATCGCTTTGACTTGCAAGAGCTAGATCCGTTGTCCACCTTATTCCCCATGCGGTGGTGGGGGGCTGATAGGTTTCTGAGGATGGTCGGCTGTCCGCGATGGAACAGCGACTTGATAAATTTAGGGTCTCAGTGAGATTCGGACCGAAGTTCGCATAGAAGGCAGCTTCGGCACCATGGAGCTGCTCTTGGCTGGGTTCGTAACAGGTAACCGGAACGCCTACTCTCCCCAATAGATGGGCAATTTGACGACCACAATGCCCCGCCCCGACGACCGTGACCGACTGAATCGCTTCGAAAGTTGGCATGATGGCAATCGAAAATGAAGGGGAATTCCCCGGGTTGGGGAGTTAGAGCGAAAAAAGGAGCGACCGGAGCAACTTGACTGTCCCAAATGCTCCGATTAGTGTAATTGCACGGTAGTGGTCTCGCAATTTAAAGTCGTCTGCGGGCTGTCGCGATATGGTTTTATAGTTATCTCGGAGCTAACGGAGCCAGCAAAAGGTTTCGCTCAAGGTTTTGGTGCGAATGGGTGGCTGTGAAGTTACCCGAAAATAAAGGCCACCCAGTAATTCCGCCAACCATTAATTCCGCCAGCCAGTACTTAAGCCACCCAGTACTTAAGCCACCCAGCACCTTGATACACCATTACACCAATAGTGAAACGTCCATGAGTTGTTTGCTGCTGTCAGGGCCAACTGGTTTGCTTGGTGAGTACCTGCTGAAGGATTTACTCTTGGCCAACGTAAATGTGGCTGTACTATGTCGACCTGCTCCTGGAGTTCAGGCTCGGGACCGAATTGAGGATTTGATTTCTCGTTGGGAAGCACTGCTTGGATTCGCTTTGCCGAGACCTGTGGTTATTCACTCGGACATCACGCAGCCACGCGCTGGTATAAGCGACACCGATTTGGAGTGGATACGGAAGTATTGTGATTCCTTCTTGCATAACGCAGCATCGTTAACCTTCGATGCCAACCGAGCTGATGGGGAACCATGGAGATCGAATTTGCATGGTACTCAAAATGCAATCGAAGTATGTAAGTTGTGTGGGATCGAAAACGTATTTCACGTTTCAACGGCATATGTTTGTGGGCGTCGAATCGGCAAAGTACTGGAAATCGAACTTGATTGCGGTCAAGCATTTGCAACGGAGTATGAAGCGAGCAAATGCGCCAGTGAATTGGCTTGGCAGGAAGCAGCCTTCACGAATCTCACGATTCTCAGGCCCGCGATTATTGTTGGGGATTCTGAGAACGGTTACACAAGTACGTACCATGGATTTTATGCTCCGCTGAAGTCCTTGGCAGCGTTACTAGCACAAATGGGGAAAAAAGGAGACTCTGCCGAAGAGGTACCAATAGGACCAATGTTGGCAGCTCTAGGTTTGACAGGTGCAGAGACCAAGAACTTTGTGCCTGTTGATTGGGTTTCACGTTGGATCGCGCTTATCGTGTCGGCTCCACAAGCCTGGAACTCAGTCTATCATTTGACGCCTGACCATCGAGTGAAAGCAATTGATGTTGCTTTGGCAATGCAGAAATCCCTAAAACGTTTTTTTCTGCGGAAGTCCCTGGTCGAAGAAGCGAATCCCTCGGTGAAGCCAACAGCCAGCCATGGGCAGCAGGACGTGCCATCTTCGGGAGTTGGAACTGCAGACAAATGGGCCCTGCTGGGTAACACATTTGCGGAGCAGGTTTCTTCGTATCAAGAGTATTGGCGAGACGACCCCGAATTCGATGCATCGAATCGAATTCGGTTTGCTTCAACAAAACCCAATCTCGATCTAAGTTGCCCCATACTCGCGCCGGATTTGCTGGAGAAACTCTGTGATTTTGCTTTGGAGCATGGGTTCGGTTGGCCCAAGCGACGAATCGTTGCGGTATCAAATTGTCTCACGGGTTGGATATCGGCTAGGGGAATAGCGGCCGGCAGTGTTGTGTCCGCCGAACTGCAACTCAACGCTCTCGGACCTGGAGGGGGCCAGGTAATCATCGGTCGAAGTCTCGATGGTACTCTGGTTTATGAGATAGGAATAGCGCAGGGGATTCCCAGTCTGACTTTCGGGTTTACGCAACTGTTGGAATATGGCAGCTTCGCCAATCTGGAAGATGCGGGTTTGTCGTGGTTGAGGTTTGGAGCCGACACAACGGATTCGCAGGTTGATGCAAACACCAAGGTGCAGCACTTTGTGAATTCGATTGATGGGGCGACTGTTGGTGTTTTGCGCGAAAAGATGGAAGCTCTAACTTAGGTTGTTTTGTCAGCAGGTTCGCAATTAGGAGCACGTTGAGGCAGGGATTGCTAGTATATACGAGCAAGAAAGTCTCCAATGTCAGACAATGGCCCAGCAGATCCGATTGCCATCATTGGTCGTGGTTGTCATCTTCCCGGTGCAGCAAATATCGCGGAATACCTCGAGTTAATCTTGGCAGATCGCCCCACGATTGCCGAGATTCCTTCTGAACGTTTTGATCGGGAAATGTTCTATGACGATGAACCTGGGAAAGACTTTAAGACTTATTGCTCTAAGGCTTGTTTGGTCAACCCGGTTCCGAACTCAAAGCTTGTCTCATTGCCATTGAATTGGAAGTCCCATCCTGAAACCGCATTAAGGGATTTATTGTCGGTCATTCGTGACGCTTGTTTGGATGCTGGCAAGCCTTTGGAGGCATTTAGTGGCGAGTGTGGTGGAGTCTATCTGGGGCATACTCGTGGTGGTTCTCTGGCGGGCGATCTAGCTTATTCGACTTACGTGGCGCAAGCAGCCGCATTGCTCGAGGAGTTACCACAGAGTTTTGCGGAAGTAGACCCCGCCACTGCCAAGAAGTGGAGTCAACAGCTTATTGCAGAGGTGCGGAAAGCGATGCCTGAGCGTGGCGAGGGAGTTGGTCCACCACTGGGCGCTTCTGTAGCAGCGATGGCGGCTTTGCAAATGTTGGGGTGGGATGGTCCGTACGCAGCTTTCAATGGTGCTTGTGCCTCGTCGCTTCAATCACTTCACGCTGCCGTTCTTGCGCTCCGGTCGCGGCGCATCGACGTAGCTGTTGCCGCTGGTTTGTCATGTTATCACAGCGATTCGCTGTTGCTTTTTTCCCAAGCTCGATCGTTGAGCGGCACGGATACTCGACCATTTGATGATCAAGCCGATGGGCTTATCATCGGTGAGGGGGCTGTCGTATTAATACTTAAACGTCTATCGGATGCAATTCGTAACGAAGATCCGATTCATGGGGTCATCCGGGGCATTTCTGTTGCTTCGGATGGAAAAGGGAAGAGTCTTTGGGCTCCAAGAAAAGAGGGGCAGATCTTAGCTATTCGCCGGGCTTACAGCGACGAGAGCATGATGCAGCGCATTCAGTATGTGGAAGCACATGCTACGAGCACTCAGGTGGGTGATGCTACTGAAATGGAAGCGCTGGCTTCGGCCTTTGGCCCCATTTTCCCGGCCGGTTCGAAAATACCAGTCGGAAGTGTGAAGGCAATTATTGGGCATACGCTTGAATCCGCAGGGCTTGCTGGTCTACTGAAAGTTGTTCTCTGCATGCAGAGAGGGGTCATTCCAGCGCATCAACGCTTAGAAAAACTTAGCACTAAGATTCCATGGGATTCAATACCCTTCTCTGTTCCAAAGCACGTCGCTGAGTGGCCGTTAGATTCACAAGGTAGCCGCTGGGCTGCGATCAACGGCTTTGGGATCGGCGGTTTAAATGCTCATGCTGTTTTGCAATCCGGGACAATGGTTGAAACTCAAAATCAACCTAAAGCAGTTGGATACCAGGGTGGGGCCAGTAAGATTGATCGAGAGATCGCAATCATCGGTGCTGGATGCATTTTGCCTGGTGCCTTGAGTTGGAGTGGCTTCAAGTGTCGGAATTGGCAGGATAAGCCAATCAAGCCCGTTCCGCCACAGCGTTGGGTCGCAGGGCCTGAGATGTCGTCAACTTTCGTGTCACCTGCTGCTGGAAGTCACGGCGGTTTCATCGACGACTTCGAATACGATTGGCGGCGGCATAAGGTTCAGCCCAAACAAATCAAGGGTGCTAGTCCGCTGCAATTCATGATTTTGGAAGCTGTGGATCAGGCGATTCGACCGAGTGGTATTTTGGAGGATGCGATACGTCGTGAGCGCACGGGGGTCGTGGTTGGAACCATTTTCGGGGGAGATTTCTCGAATCAACTCCAAGTTGGATTGCGAATTCCGGATATGTGTCGACGCTTGCGAAGTCTCTGGGAAGAAGAAGATATACCGCAAACACAAATCGAAAAGTTGCTGGCCACCTTTCAGGCGTTGACGCTGGACCGAATGCCTGCATTCTTTGATGAGACGGGCAGTTTTACCAGTAGCTCATTGGCATCGCGAATCACGAAGAGTTTTGACCTAATGGGGGGAGCGGTTGCCGTTGATGCCGCTCATGGTGCGTCGGGCGCAGCTTTGGCTTACTGTATCGATCAACTTTCCGCCGGTGAGGTGGATTACATGGTGTGTGTTGGTGCCCAGCAAGATATGGGCCCTATGAAGTTCGAAGGCTGGACCGCAAACGGCTGGCTAAAGAATCCGCAGAATGATTCCCAAGGCGTAGTGCCCGGAGAGGGAGCCGCCGTCGTGCTGTTGGAAGCTGTTCGGCCGGGTATGGCTCCCATACGAAATCCACTGGGATGGGTCCGAGGCTTAGGTCATAGTTACGCCGGAAACGGTGGTGTCTCCATGCGTCGTTCTTTGGAGCGTGCGTTGAAGGCTTCCTTAGTCACACGATCTTTATCTGGCGTTGGTGCGTGCCCGGCGGATGGATCTGTCGATACCATTCGATGGAGCCCAATGGGTGTCTCTGCCATCGACACGCCTCTTGAGTATGGTTTCCGGACGGCTACAAGCAAAATAGCTGCCAAAGCTTCCTTCGTCGATTCCGTGGGACATCTGACTGGCGGTTCAGGGATCGTTGAGTTTTTGGCTAGTTTGGCATCGCAGGCTCGACAAGCCCACTGCACGGATCGCAATCCAAACTCGCAAGACATTCCAAGCAGTCAAGGCATAATTCCAAGCAGTGAGTGCATAACCATGGGGAGTCCTTGGGAGTGTATCTACAGTGTCATTTTGGATGTGATGAAGGTATCTAATATCCAAACTTAATTCCTCAAAGGAACTGAATATGTCGGATTTCCGTGAAGTGATTGCGGATGGTATCGTTCATTTCGATGCAACTGGGCCTCGTCGTGAGGCGATGCGAAAAAGAGCTGATACGCAAAACACTGCGCCACACAAAGTTAATGGTGCGAGTCCCTTGGGCCGCAATTCTCAAGATCACTCGACGACCACAGCGTCAAATCCAAACGGAAAAGCGGTTCCTCTTTCCGCCCACAACAAAGTGGAGCGAGTTGCTGTTCACTCTCTGAGCAGTGAAAGTCCGTCAAGTATCAATGCTTGGAAAGCTCGAGTCGAGACTTCAAAAAACGGCGAGACGGCTAAACAACCCGCCAAGGAACAACCCATTAGTCCAGCACCGCCTCAGCAGATATCTGGTGCAAAGGCCGGTATTGGTAGGGATGCCCTGAAAAAATTCCTCGTTGATTTCGTGATGGAACAGACCGGCTATCCTGAAGATATTGTCTCTTTGGATGCCGATCTCGAAGCCGATCTCGGGATCGATAGCATCAAAATTGCGCAGATGATGGGAGAAGTAATCGAGCATTTCAAGATTGACATCAAGCAGATGGAAGGGACGGCGGTTGAAGACTTCAAAACACTTGGCTCGATCATCGATAAGCTCGTTTCAACGTCGGGCTCGATCGGGGAGCCAATTGCATCGAAGTCTATTGAAACGGAAATCCTAAAATCGGAAGTATCTCCTCTGCCTGTGGTTACCCAACCTCGACAGAGCGTTCCTGTGACGGTTGTTGACGATTCTGCGGAACGTCGTCAGAAAATGATTCAGTTCTTGATTGACTTTGTTATTGAACAAACGGGTTATCCTGAGGACATCGTCACTGTGGACGCCGAACTCGAGGCTGATCTCGGGATCGATAGCATCAAAATTGCTCAAATGATTGGTGAGCTAAACGATTATTTTCATTTAAATGTCGCGGCTTTGCGAGAAACTTCGGCAGATCGCTACAAGACAATCGCCAGTATTGTTGAGGTTGTCCTGTCCGTGGAAGCCGGTGAATCCGCGAGTGTGGTGATTGAGCGTGAAAGCGGTCGAGCGCCAGAAGAAGGCATTGCCAAGCAAGTGGTCGATCAACCAAATGTTCTCCTTCAGTCTTCAGGAGTGAATGCACGAGACCTCAAAAAATTTC
Source organism: Pirellulaceae bacterium (assembly GCA_044371785.1). GTDB lineage: Bacteria > Planctomycetota > Planctomycetia > Pirellulales > Pirellulaceae > JAFLCP01. Next base: position 11,655 of record JBILTA010000089.1, read on the forward strand.
TGGTCGATTTCGTCATAGAGCAGACCGGTTATCCTGAGGACATCGTGACACTCGATGCCGATCTCGAGGCCGATCTGGGGATCGATAGCATTAAGATCGCTCAAATGATGGGGGAGATGAATGATCATTTTGGTTTGAGCATCAACGATTACAAAGGCCGCACCATGGATGACTTTAAGAGCTTGGACGCGATCATTTCGCATTTGACGCAAAAGAGCTGAACTTCATGAGCCATAGAAATAAGACCTCACCAAAGTTTGGTTCTGTCTTGCCGTCGCATCAACTCCCCTTGGCCATTGTTGGGCTGGGGTGTCGGTTGCCGGGGGCTAGCGACTTGAATGAGTATTGGGACCTCATTGCATCAGGTCGAACTGCCTACAGCGAACTCCCCTCAG
>JBILTA010000603.1:0-3763 GCA_044371785.1 Pirellulaceae bacterium
GAGAAGCGATGACTTCGGGTGCGAGGTCGTCTGGGAAGGTTGGTGTAATGCCTCGTGCGACAAGTCGAACAAAGCGAGGAACTTTTCCGGTGAACCAAGTGTTGGTCGCACGTGAAGTGAGCATCAATACATCGTCAAAGTCGCCATAGCGGGTGGCGGGGGCGAACGTTGTTGGGTCGCTGCTGGTTTTGTCACCGAATCTTTCAGCCATCGTGTAATCGCACATAGGGCCTTCGAAATATTCGAAATATCCCTGGCCGCTCATGGCATCGAGTGGGGGAGTGAGGGGGACGGTGACATTTTCTAGATCTTCCTTTAGCCGCAGCGAAACTCCACGCAGGCGATTGGAGACTTCCAGAGCCGCGCGGTTATCTGCGATCGAATCGCTAACACGTTTGAAGCCCTCTGCGAGGGCAGCCAGCATCAGAATGGTGATCGTGGTTGCGATCAGAACTTCAACCAATGTCAATCCACGCCGAATTCGATTCGTTTTTGAAACTCGTTCGCACGAAATCGGCGGGAGCCCTTCACATTGCCGCGCGGAAAAAAGCGAGATGTGTGGCATGGCACCAGGTTCTTGTGTAAGGAGAAAAGCTGAGCGACTATACTACACTCTTTTGGGGAGTGTGCTGCACGGAAGATGAGAATTCATTGTTCTCCCTGGGGGTGGGGTAGGTCAAGTATTTTGCATACTTATTTGCGATTCATATACATCACGAATGATCTGAGGGAGGTCGTAAGTGGGGGAATAGCCGATCGTGGTCTTGATTCTCCCAAGATCGGGGACCCTTCGACGAATATCCTCGAAGTCGTCGTCGTAAGCTTCGGAATAGCTTTGGAAGCGAATTTCGGCGTTGGGGTTAACGATATCTCGGACCGATTCAGCCAACCGGAGGATCGTGACGGGGGTATCGCTCCCGATATTGAAAACTTTGCCGGTTGCGGCGGGGGTTTCGATCAGTTTAACAACGGCTCGAGTTACGTCGGCAACATGGGCAAAACAGCGGATTTGGGAGCCATCATCATGGACAATTAGTGGGCGGCCCTGGCGGGCTGCATCCACAAAACGTGGCAGTACCATTCCGTAGGCGCCCGTTTGCCGTGGTCCGACCACATTAAAGAAGCGGCCCACCACGACAGGTAAAGATGTCTCGCGGTGCGAAGCTAGGGCCAAAAATTCGTCGATCGCTTTTGAGGCACCGTAACTCCATCTTGGTTTTGTGGTTGCTCCAAACACTAAATCATCCTGTTCATTCCAAACCGGTTTGGGATTCTTGCCGTATACCTCACTGGTACTGGCTAGGAAAAAAGGGATGGAACGGCCTGATTCATGTTGTTTTCGCAGGGCGGTAAGGAGTAACTGGGTGGGGTAAATGTTGCGTTCGATGGTTTGAATAGGATGTTTGGCGATCAGGGCAACGCCGACAGCGGCGGCCAAATGGAAGACACGGTCGACTTCTTGGCACAGGCGTTCCACAAGATCGGGGTTGCCAAGATCGGAGCGAATTAGTTGCAAATTGGGATGATTGGCGACTTTGGAAAGATTGGTGGGTTGTCCGGTCGAATAATCATCGACCACCGTGACGCGGTCACCGCGACTGAGTAACAGTTCGCTGAGATGGGAACCAATGAAACCTGCACCGCCAGTAATTAAAGAATGTACCACGTAGAACTCACTTCCCGACCGGAATATCTGTAGACATTGATCTCTCTACGGTACACTACACAGTCGCAGGATTGAAGAGATCAAAGCCGGTATGGCAATTTTCAGCATGGAACGGGCGAGGGGAAGCGATTGATTATGTTGCGAAAGAGAGTAATCGGTGCGGCACGGTGGTGGAAACTTGGGTGTGGATTAGCTTTGGCCGGTTGGGTTACCCTTCCCGGCGGCGAAGCCTACGGTCAGCAGAACCGACGACAGCCGGGACGATTGGCGGGAAGCCAGGGCAAAGAAAACACGAAGCCTGAAAAGCAAAAAGAAGATGAGCCTGAAAAGGTCAACGGTTCCAGCGTCGAAGCGTTGAACATCTATGCTGATGCGGCCAATTTCCAGAATAATCGCGCGTTCGAATTAGCGATTGCCGAATGGAAAAAGCTCATCGAGAAGTTTCCCGAAGACCCCATCATCTCAAAAGCTCGCCATTATCTTGGGCTGTGCATGATGGAGAAGGAAGTTCCCGATTACGAAGCGGCGATTCGTGAATTGGAAATGGCTGCCAAAGATACGAAGTCCGAATTGCGTCAAGAGTCGATTGTCAATCTCGGATTCTGCAACTACGCGATGGCCCGCGAGCAAGATGATAATAGCGAAGAGCAGAGCAAGTATTTCAAACGTTGTCGCGATGTGATGGCTACGTTGTTAAAGCAATATCCAGAAAGCGACTTCACCGACCAAGCTTATTTCTATGCGGGTGAATCCGAATATGCGATGGGGGCTCGTGATCAAGCTCTCAGTTGGTACAAAAAGCTGATCGCAACCGCCGAACTGAAGATCTCGCCGTTTCGTTCCGATGCGCTTTACTCTATGGGCGTTTGTTACGAAGAGTTGAAACAACTGGGCGTGGCAATTGAAACCTACGATCAATTGCTCAAAGAGTTTCCTTCGTACCGACTGGTAGATGAAGTAAAGCTTCGTAAAGCTGACATTTTCGTGCAGCAACAAAACCTCTCGGCAGCGGAACCCATCTACAAAGAGTTGGCGGCGAAAAAGAACTTTACAAATGCAGAGTACGCATTGTTTCGACAAGCTTATTGTGTTGGGCAACAGAATCGACACGAAGAGGCTGCGGATATCTACGAACAGTTTGCGAATCGATATGGCGCATCGGACTTAGCTTCCAATGCGATTTTGGCGGCAGGGCAATCGTGGTTTAAGGCTGGCAAGAAGCAGCAGGCGGAAGCGAGCTTCGAAAAATTATTGACCAAAAAGGATTCGCAAGCTGCCGAGGCAGCACATTGGCTATCGATGTCGGCTACACAGCAAAAGGATTTCACGCGTGGTGAGACTTTGGCACGCCAAGCTCTCGACTGGAAACCTACAGACGCTATTGCGGCTCTGTTGAAAATGGATTTGGCAGATGCCCTGTTTGAACAGCCAGAAAAACAGCAAGAATCTTGGAAGATCTACAGCGATTTGGTTCAAACCGAACCGAATAGCGCTGTCGCTGCTCGAGCCAACTACAACCTCGCTTTTGCCAGTTTGCAAACGCAGCAGTATGACAATGCTCTGCGCTGGACCGATCGTTTCTTGCAGACTTACAAAGAAGATCCGTTGCGAGCCGATGTTGGCTACATTGGGGCTGAAGCCGCACTGCTGAAAGGTGATGCCGAAAATGCCGTTGGACGATACGCCAAACTGCTCGAAGAAAACAAAGAGAATCCATCTCGCAACTTGTGGGTTTTACGTCTCAATCGCGCTCGCAACATGGCGGGGCAATTTGACAAAGTCATCACATCACTTGGCCCTCAGGTAGAGCGTTTACCTTCCAATACACTGCAAGCGGAAGCATATTTCATCGTTGGTTCAAGCTATTTCTTCAGCAGCAAGGCGGATGAAGCCCAGAAGCAATTGGAGTCCAGTCTCAGTAAAGATTCCAAATGGTCTCAAGCGGACGAGGTCATGTTCTTGCTGGCGCAGGTTTTAGCTCAGCGAAGTAAAGTTCAAGATTCGGTAAAAGTTTTGGAACGGATGATCGCAGAGTTTCCCAACAGCGCGTTGCGCAGCAATGCTGAATTCAAGATTGCACAGATTTCAGCCGCCGAA
>JBILTA010000604.1:0-3761 GCA_044371785.1 Pirellulaceae bacterium
GATCGGATACACGCCCGTTTTTCGTTCCGAGGTTCGTACTGGTAAGGATCCCGAACATGCGATTACTCGTGCTTTAAGCTGCTTCGATAATGCGAAGGGCTATTCACAAATGGCGGCACGGTTTGAAACTGCTCAATGTTCCTGGGCCTCTTTGTTTGAGGTACAGCGAGTCTACAACCAACTCATAAAGCTTAAGTTCTCTGATCCTGAATTCGGATCAAGTGCTCTAAACCGCCTCTACGAATTGACCGGGCGCCCTCAAGAGCTTTACGGCCTTGCCAACCTCGATCAACTATCCGAGAAACGCCAGAAAGTGCTCCCCGCAAAATGCCGCGTGTACGACCTGCTCAACTTCCTTACAGAAATCGCTACCCACCACGTCAGTCATGAACAAGCCATGAAATTGCAGGCGTTAACGGGCTCATTCCTCGCCGATGACTACGATCTCGAAGGTAGTGCTGATCATGTTCAGTCCTTCGCGGACCTTTTCCTGGCGTCTTAATTGATGTGTCTCATTGCCTGATTCTAAAGCCAGAACCGCAAGTCGGTTGTGGGCGCTCACCTTTCAGAAAGTTGGGTTTGAGTTTAACGCCCATTATCGCCGATTCAAGCTAATGGAGTTAGTCCATAGTCGAGCAGGTTTTGCTAGCAATTCTCATTCTCAAAAGTTCGTCGCTTGGCGTTGACTTTGAGTTGGTGAAGCTGTTACTAGCAAGCTGGATAATAGCAATTGAATTTTGAGGAGGGGTTCCATGGGTGTATGGAATAGAATTGGGCCCCTGCTCTTTTCAAATTGATTCGTTTTAAGGAGCCACCGATGAGCAAAGAAGGGTTCGGGCACCGGCCGTTCAGTTCGTTCTGGCTCATCTTGGTTAATGTTGTTCTGGTTCAAGGCTTCTGGCTCAGTGCGTTTGCGGTAAACGAAACCGCCGGACAATCGCCTCAGGTGCCTGCTTCGGTTACCTCATATCCGTTGCAACAGCCCGTCGGCCTGCAATCAGTTGACGTCCGCCCCAATTCGCAACAACAGTCACCATCGGTGCAAGTTGCCGCTACGGATCCTGCCGAGAAGGCCTCGATTGGGGATTACTACCAAGCGCCCCCCGCAAACGAAATTGTAGTCGTGGAAGACTCGCCCATCGATCTTTCTTCTGAGGAGTCCATTGAGATACTGGAAGAAGCATGCGAAGTCATTGACGGTGAAACGGTCTGTTTGCCCCCATCGTTAACAGAACATATGCTCGAGCCCTATTGTCGCTATCGAGAAGATGAGTCATACACGACTTACATGCCGGGGGATGGCGATCAATTTGGTTGGTTGACCTTTGGAAGTAACACTTGGTTAAGCCGTGGCGAAAGCTCTGGCATGGAGATGAATTTCAATTTGCATTTGCTTTCCGGACCAGAAGTGGTCGCTCTTCCACCTCGTCTTTACGATTTCGAGCTCGGTTATCAATCGAAGACTTCACTTTCTGAGAAGTTCTCGTACGACTTTGGTTTGTCTGTCGGGATTTATAGCGATTTCGAAGATAGTGCTCGCGATGGTGTTCGCTTCCCAGCTCATTTAGTTGGAATGGTCCATCCAAACGAAAACTGGGATTGGGTTTTTGGTGTCGAATACCTTGATCGTGATGATATAAAGATGTTGCCTGTGATTGGTTTCATTTGGCATGACACCTCTCTTCCAGGTTTGCGTATCGAAGCCGTGTTCCCACGCCCTCGTATCGATCTTCAGATTCAAAACAACATGCGACTTTACTGGACAGCTCGTCTCGGGGGAGGTTCATGGGATATCGAGATGCCAGACGAGACAAACGATGTTTTTACCTATCGTGATTATCAAATCCTGATGGGACTAGAGAGTCTTAGTAAAGACAAAAAGCTCAACGCCTGGGAGTTCGGTTTCGTGTTCAGTCGCCACATCGAATTCCGCAATCGTTCCGACGAAGTGAATCTAGATGAAGCGTTCGTCTTGCGACACGTGACCAGGTACTAACTCGCTGTTATCACGGGAGCGAGTTATTGAAAAGTGATAAAAGTTTTGTAGCTTTTGCTAAGTCACTTTGTCCGTTTCGCTTTCAGTCGCGCAGTAATGCTTGCAGCTTCTCAACGTGCCGTGGGATCGCCTCTTTCGGTTCTTCATCGGCTTCATATTCGAGGGCTACCCAGCCGCTGTATCCGGCGTCTTTCAGAATGGACAAAACGCGAGCGAGATCTGTTTCCTCTCGTTTGCCGTCTGGGAATATCTCAACCTTGATCTGAGCATTCACGGCATAGGGAGCAATCGCTGCTAGTTCCAGGTAGGGATCTGTTGAAGAGCGGAAGTTGCCCGAATCGAAGTTCACGCCAAAATGCGAGCTTTGCACTTGCTTGACAATTTGCAATAACCCTTCCGCTTTAGCGGTGACACCGCCATGATTTTCGAGAGCCAGAATGATTCCCTTGGAGGCAGCGTATTGGCATGCAGCTTCACACGTCTTCGCGCAATGCGTTAGCGTCACGTCCAAGTCAGCGTCTTTGGGAAGGTTTCCAGCAAAGATGCGAATCGCGGGTGCACCAAGTTTGGCGTAGTGATCGATCCATGTCCTGGTGTGTTCTAGGTCAGCGTCAAGCTTTGGTCCAGCGGGTTGGCAATAGTCGTTGCGAATAGCGCCTCCGGATACCGTGATGCCGCGCATGTGACAGTGGTTTTTTAAGCTAAATAGGTAGTCGTCTGTTACTTTATCTGGAAAGTAATATGAAGTTAGCTCCGCACCTTCTAGTCCAAGCTCATAGCAGTAATCAACAAAGCCATGGAGGTCCATCTCAGCGGTTTTGTCTTTGCTGGGCTGCAAGTATTTTCGCATCGAGTAGGCGGCTAGGCTGAGCCGCAATCTACCTGGCTTGGGGCGATCAAACGGATCGATCCCAAAAGAGTTCGCACCTATGAGTGTTACTGCAATGCCCGAACTGAGTTGAAAAAATTGTCTACGATCCATAGAAAGGTTCTCAAAAGGTAGGCGAAGAGTGCTTGGAAGGGCGTATGAGTTAAAGTATGTTGGTCATTGCTTTATCACCGATAATTGTAAGTCCAGCGAGTGAGCTTAACAACGAACTCAACTGGATTATTTCCGCAGACTGTTGGATGCAGGCTCCGAAAACTTATGAAGGTACCACGATTTTGGCATCGCGAATGGGTGCGAGTTCCTTCGAAGTACGAAGAAGGGGAGACCTGGAGTATCCCGCGGTGGGGCTGGTCGGAGGCAAGCGAGGAAGAAGCGGAAAAAATGGCCGCAGAACGCTGTTGGCAAACCAAGCAGCGTTGGAACACCAGCGAGAGTAGCTCGCAGAGTAATTGGTACAAGGGGCAAGACTATTTCGTTCAGCCGCCGCGCGAAGAGATCATTCAGGAAATTGATAACTTTGAAGGCGGCATCGATGGTTGGGTAAGTCGGAATCGGTATGGAGTGCTTGTCCTGAATACCGATGTGATGTTGATCATGGATATCGATCGCAAGGAAACACCTCTTCGAAAAGCGGCGAGTAGTTTGTGGGCAACATGGTTCGGTCAACGAGTTCAAAGCGAAGAAGAAAGGCTTATTGAGCTGTTCAGGTCCCATACGCAAGACTCCTTTCGCTTATATCGCACCTTTGCTGGTTGGCGAGCTATCATGCTCAATCGTGCAGTCGATGGTGTGAATGCGGACTCAATCGCTCTCATGAAGAAGTTTCCCGTTGATCCATTTTATGTGAAGCTTTGCGAACGGCAGAAATGTTATCGA
>JBILTA010000090.1:0-11995 GCA_044371785.1 Pirellulaceae bacterium
GGGTGTTGAAGTAGGTGTACCCGTTTTGATGTCAGGCTTGGAAAGTGTAATTCCTTTGTTGGAACTGACCGAAGTACTTGGAGCTGTTTGCGTATCCAAGCTCAATTCGGTGGAGGTTGAGTTGTTGGAGGCGTCGGTTGATGTGCCAGCCGAATTGGTCGTCGTCGAGTTCGGAGTACTGGTCAACAAAGGTAGTTCGGTCGGAGATGTATTGGCAACATCTTTGGTTGACTTTGGGCGACCTGGGGCAAGCTTCTTACTGACAAGAGGCGCCGCTTCAGGCCCCGAGCCTTTCGGAGCCGTACCGGATGGAGCGCGATCCGAAAGCTTCAAGCGGTTTTCCTCTACTTCAGTGATTTGAGCGGTCGGCAAGGTGATCTCGCTTGAATCCAGCTTTTCTGAACTGTTGTTTACGCGACGCGAAGAATTGGTTTTGGATGGCTGCGCCGTGACCACCGTTGATTTTGGTGAGGTTTCTATGGTGGTTGTGTTATTGGATTTGGTCGAGGGGAGGGCCACACTGGACGGAGGTGTGGGGACTTTTCCCGTGTTTGGAACCGCTCTTCTTCCGTTGCTGTTGGTTGTTGAGTTGCTGGAAGGTGCCGCGACCGGGGTTGAAGTGCGTGGAGCAACGGGGACTGCTCTGGGGTTGGTACGAACATTGGCGTTGGTACCTAACGACGGAGCGTCGTTGAGGGGCGTGGGCTTTTGGGATTGATTGCGCCAACGCGATTGACCCGGTGCTGCAGGTTCTGGCATCTTCGGCCGCGCGACTGGGGCAGTCGGCATTCGCGGGGTTGATTTAGGTGTTTCAATTTCGGGAGCATCTGGGATGTCGTTCTCGATATCCGCGGATCCGAGGTCTTCCCCCTCAAATGATTCCATTTCGTCTGTGTAGGCGGGAGCGTCAATGACATCTTTCAATGACGGAGGACTTGGAATTGGGGCGGAAGATGCATCCCCTTCCATTTCTTCACCCTCATTCATTTCTTCGGCTTCACTCTCACCTAAGACCGACGACGTAATCGAGCGCAATTGCTGCACGAGGCCGCCGCGAAAAATCCCAGGCTGTTGGGTTTCTGTGCCGGTCTTGGTGGTGGTGGTCGCAGGGCGATTCGGCCAATAGTTCTTGCCAAATTGCAGAGGAGAACGGCTCGCAACGCGGGGTTCTTCTTCTTGGGCGGCGAGCTGGGTAGGTGGGGAAATGGATGGGAATAGAACCAACCCAACCATAAAACAAGTGCGCGCTAGTTGGCGGATAGGCATGCGTTCCATCACCGCGAAACTCCTCCATGGAAGTCGAAGGTCGAAAACAACCTCAGACACGAACGGACAATCGACCCTTTTTGGGGTATCGGTCCGTTAAACCGTAACGATTCAACGGAACTTTCTGTCCTGGCAAGCTTTTTCGAAAATGCTACTTGTGATGCTAGCTCAGATGTTGCGTTTTGAAACAGTGCAGCAATCTGATGCAGTTTGTGAGCATTGCCCAATGCCCCAGCAAAATGCAACCGAGGGAGTTGGTGTACTTCTTTAAGGGGGTTCTCTTGGCGGAGGGAGACGATAACGAGTTCATTTGGGTCAAAAAATCGCCTTGAAGCGATTTTGATTAAAAAAGAAATCGTTTTATACGGGATTTGTGTCTTTTGGCGTGATTTTTGCTCATTGCTTCTCTGCTTGAATCCTTTCCTCCCAGAAAGTGGAGCTCTATGGTCGGACCTTGGAACGACGAAATGGGGCGTGAATTTGGTTTTTTTGTTCGACGAGGAGCGAAAGGGAATTATTCTGGATAGATAAGGTACCGCCTTGGTAGCTTGTCGGCTCTAGAGATTTCGCGTCTTTTCCGAGTCGTTTTGGGAGAGATCGAAACGAGCTAAGGTGACTTCGATCCAACTTGTCTACTGTTAGAACTATCGGTTTTTGGAGCGTTAATTTATGTCTCTTCGCCGTTGGCAATTGCGACAACTTCTTTTATTGGCTGGCTTTAGTGCCATGCCCATGGCTGCATTGCAGGCAGATGACGGTATCAGCCGCCTAGCAACGTATTCGACGTCCAAGGGCGAGACGTTTTTCGCTCTCAGTCTTCAACCGGACGCGAAGACCGTTCCTTCTCAAACGGCTCATCGTGTGTTGGTGATCGTTGACACTTCAGCGAGTCAAACGGGCATTTTCCGCAAAGATTCATTGGAAGTGGTGAAGAGCTTTGCCAAATCTCTACCTGAAGGTACCGAGATTGGTTTGATGGCTGCCGACGTTAAGCCTGTGATGTTGACCGATCAAGGATTGGTGGATCCAACAGGCGACATATGGGAGTCAGCACTCAACAAGCTTCATGAGCGTGCGCCGTTGGGAACAACGGATTTAGCGAGTGCTTTGAAGCAAGCGGCTGAGATTTTGACGGAAACCAAGAATGGTGGCACCATCGTTTACATTGGCGACGGCATCACTCGATCCAATATTTTGGATTCAGAAGGTCATGCGCGCTTGTTAGAAGATTTGACCGCTCGGCAGGTTTCTGTTTGCAGCTTGGCGATTGGTCCGCAGACCGATGTGGCGACATTGGCCGCTTTGGCGAACTCGACCGGTGGTAACATCTTGGTTCGCAACAACATCGAGAACAATACACAAGAGATTGGCAAGGTGCTGGCCGACATGTCGGTAGTATCTGTCGTTTGGCCTGATGTGGCATCGTTGCCCAACGGTTTGGCCAATCATTTACCCGTTGAAATGCCACCCTTGCGAGCAGATCGCGATACGTTGTTGATCGGCCAATTGAACGCAGCTGATCTCACGGGTGAATTGAAGCTTCAAGCAACCGTAGCAGGTAAGCCTGTCGTGCTGGAGTGGAATCTGAAGTCGGAACCGAGCAATTTTGAATTTGCCTTCTTGCCAGCGTTGGTCGAGAAAGCTCAGGCAGATCAAGGCCGATCATTGCCACTGGCTGGCTCAGCAGCAATGAAAGAAGTTTCGTTGGTTCTGTCTGCATCCAGCGAGCAGTTGGTTAAAGATGGTGAATTCGCTCTGAAGACGGGCGATCTTAATGGTGCAGCCGCTCTGGCTCGTGAAGCTTTGAAGATCGATCCAGAAAATACAGACGCTCAATTGCTCCTCGATGCAGTGGTTGGCAAAGATGCTTCCGCTGCAGTAAAAGTTCGCAAGACTTATTTCATCGCTTACCAAGAGGGAGATGAAACTGCGGCTGACGATCAAGCTGGCGCTCCAATTGATACCAGCGTATTGGATGAATTGGCCAACAAGGGTGACTTGTTGAGCAAAGAAGAAGCGATCAAGTCGTTGGCCAGTCAACGTTTGGACGCTGAAGTTCGTGCACAATTGGGTCAAGCTCGAAAGTTATTGACTACCGATCCAGCTTCGGCAACTTTAAGTTTGAAGTTGTTGTTGGAAGATGTGGATCGAGCATCGGATGTTGAACCAGGTACCAAGGCACGTTTGCGAGCTTTGGTAACTTCCGCAATTCAAACCTCGGCAGCTCGTGAAGCTCGTTTCCGAGATGATTCTGCTCGACGCGATGCGGCTCGAGCTGCTGCTGATGCGAGCTCTCGAATTTTGGCCGAACGTCAACGCACGGAAGATAGTGTTCAACAATTGGTCGAACGCTTCAATGCTTTGATGGTTGAAGAACGCTTCGATGAAGCGAACCGAGAAGTTGCGCCTGAAGTTGCGTTGATTGCTCCCGATACTGTGATTGCCGGAGTGGTCGGCGTTAAGGCAGACATTGGTGCAAACCATAAGATTCAAGAAGATATCTTGAAGTTGCGACGCGATAACTTCATCGCTTCATTGCGATTGAATGAAGAAGCGTTGGTTCCATTCGTAGATGATCCTCCATTGGTTTATCCACCTGCTGAAGTTTGGCAAGCTTTGTCGGCTCGTCGTATCGAAAGATATGGCTCGTTTGACTTGGCTGGTACCAGTGAAGGTGAAAGCAAGATTTACAAAGCTCTGAAGAAAGAAACCAAGCAGGTTTCATTCACTGAAACTCCGTTGCAACAGGTTATTAGTGCGATTTCTGAGGAGCAGGGCATTCCAATCGTGTTGAACCCAACCGAGTTGGAAAGTGCTGGTCAGAGTCCTGAATCGGCAGTAACCATCGACCTGCCTGTTGAGAGCGGTATCAAGTTGCGATCCGCTTTACGAATCATGTTGAAGCCGTTGGGCCTCACGTATGTGGTTCGTGACGAAGTCTTGGAAATCACTTCGGAAGATGATGCCAAGACGGCCAAAGTCAACCGTGTTTATCCTGTGGGTGACCTATTGAACCTCCAGCCCATGATGGGTGGTGGCGGTATGATGGGCGGCATGGGAGGTGGCATGGGCGGTGGTATGGGCGGCGGCATGGGTGGCATGGGCGGCATGGGTGGTATGGGTGGCGGCATGGGTGGTATGGGCGGCGGCATGGGCGGTATGGGAGGCATGATGATCGTCGAAGACGAAGTCACCAAGAAGCCTCAAACTGCTAAGCCCCAAACTACCGGCTCCCAAGCAGCACCTGCGACTGAGAAAAAGTCGGACAAAGCTGCCGGCAAGCTCCCTGTAACTTCTCAAACAGCAACACCTGCCAATGGCTCTAAAGCTAAGAATTGGGATTCGTTATTCGACCAACTTGATGCAGCTAGTGCAGCTGGTCGAGCCGAACTTGAGAACGAAGTTGCCAACATCGTTGTCGGCTTAATGCGACAAGCTGAAAGTGCGATGAAGGATGGTGATGATGCAGTTGCTCGAGAGAACTTTGAATCGACGATCCAGTTGGTTAACACGGCTCTTCGTCGAGGATACCCACAGCCCTGGATGTACGAAGCACTCAGCGTTTCGATGATGGCGAACAAATATCCTCAAACGGAAATTCATCGTGTTTTGTTGAGTGGTCTTGATTTCTCGGGTGATGCAAACCAAGCGTTTGGTATCGCTAAATATTTGGCCAAGCAACAGATGAATGCTGAAGCGATCAGCATCTTGCGGGATATCTCTCGATATTCACCTAACTGGGCTGAGCCTTATGCATTGGGATTGGAATTGGCTCGTGAAACCAACGATGTGGAAGCTCTCAAATGGGCTTGCACTGGAGTGTTATCACAAGCTTGGCCGAAGGAGTCCGAGCAATTGGCTGAAGAAGCCCATTTGTCGGCTCGTGCGACCTACATGAAATTGATGGACCAGAACCGTGTTGTCGAAGCGAAGGCATTTGAAGACATGGTTGCGAAGGCATTAGTTCGTGACTTGGTGGTTCGAGTGACTTGGACCGGCAATGCGGACATTGACTTAATGGTAGAAGAGCCAGGTGGAAGCGTATGCTCGCTTTCCAATCCACGCACAATTAGTGGTGGTATCTTGTTGTCGGACGGAACTCCGACGGAGAAGAGTTCGGTAGAAGGTTATTCTGAAACGTATGTTTGTCCGAAGGGCTTTACTGGCGAGTACAAGATTTTGGTTCGCCGAGTTTATGGTGAAGTGACAGCGGGTAAGGTTACCGTCGAAGTTTTGACCGACTACGGAACCGACAAGCAAAGCTATATGCGAGAGCAGATTCCAGTGATGGAAAAAGACGCAATGGTTCGAGTTGCCGTAAATGAAGGTCATCGAAATGAGCCAGTTGCAGAAGCTCACTTAGCAAACATTCAAACCAAGAAATTGGCAGCAGGCCGAGCTGTTTTGGCTCAGCAGTTGTCCAGCGGCAGCGGAAGTGGAAGTTCATCCAATGCAGATCAATATCGCGAGTATATGCGGTTTTTGGCTGCTGCCAACCGAATGGGCCGCAACCGTTTCCCTGGAGCTGTAGGTTACATGCCGATTATCACGACACTTCCTCAAGGTGCCAACTTGTCGGCGACGGCAATTGTTTCGGCCGACCGTCGCTATGTTCGCGTAGCTCCATCTCCGTTCTTCTCACAGATCGGCGAAATCTTCACCTTTAACTTCGTGACCGGTGATACTGGTACACAAGGTGGTGGTGGTGGCGGTCTCGGTGGTGGTGGCGGTCTCGGTGGTGGTGGCGGTGGCCTTGGTGGTGGCGGTGGTGGTGTCTTCTAGTCACAACCGTTGCTGGGCTGATATCTGAAAGCTAAAAATTGAGGGATTCGCTTCTAACGAGGCGAATCCCTTTTTCATTTTATTAGGGCACCAAAATCACGACACCGGTTGTTGCTGCAGCTTGGTAAGTTACCCCGCGCCAAGAGAAGGGGTGGTAGTGGATTTGGTAAGGATTGCAATTACCAGGTCGACGATGGCCAAGAGTGTAGACACGCTCGTGCCATTCTTGACCGCTGCATGAGCTCTACGAAATCCAGCAGGAACCGTATACTCCACTCCGGCAGCCCATTCCTGCAGGTCTCCGGAAGCGAGACTTGAGCCCGCATTACTCGCGCCATTGTATTCCAGTAAGTCTTTGCCAAAACCTCGAAACCGATAACGTCCAACAACATCTAGATCAGGATTGAGGAAATTTCTGTTAGCGATAAGCTCAAGTTTGCGATGTTCGATAACCCAGCGTTGTCGTCGTAATTCGGGACGAAGAGACAAAGCGTCAGCAATGGCCGCGTGCCAGTCGTAAACCACAGGAGCTTCTGTTGGCATACTGGCAGGACGAATGATAGACGTGTCGTTAATGGGAAGTCCCACAATCAACCGAAGTCGACGCTCTGAGAATCGTACTCCTCCATTACCGCGAAAGGTACCGCCCGAGCTACCATTGTTGGTTCGAGTCGAATCGATAGGGCGACCATTTAATGCGTCAATGACATCAGCTTGAAACCGCAAATACTGTTCTTTGGCTTGTTCCACATCACTCAAATCTTGACTTTGAGCAATCTTGGCTTTGTTTTCGGTGCGTAGATAGATATCGTAGGCCTTGTCGCGGGCGTCGATTTTGGCTTCCAAATCTCGATATGCAAAGTAAATGTCCCAATAGGCGTTTTCAACATCGGAAACTAAGTCGCGAACAGAGCGTTCAAATTCAGCTAATGAAATATCGGTTCGAACACGGCCGATGAGAACCCCATTGATAACGCCAGGTTGTGAGTTTGGTCCGGCGATTCGATTGAACTCTGTCCCCGCCCCTTGCAGCAACGGTTGTCGGATTTCTCCTTCGATGTAGCTATCCCATGCGCTCCCAAAGGTGTTGGAGATTTGATTGTTCGCGTCGTAACCGGTTATGTGACGGAAATTGAATTCCGCTCCTGTGGCGCTCTGCTTACGAACTCCATATTGGTAATTGTGCAGATCTTGCTCAAACATCCCGTTGCTACCCAGGAAACTGTTGTTGTATTGCCGATCATTCTTTTCAAAGTTCAAGCCAGCCACAAACTGTGCATCGAATTCACTTCATTCGGCTTCTTCGCCTGTTCGAGGGTCTGTATAAGCCATGTCCGGGTTGATATTTGCCACAGCTGTTTCTGGCGACCGCAAGATATCGCTCAACAGGCAAATCGCCACAGGATGGAAGCTCCCGAATCGGCCGGTGGAATCGTGGCCGTAGGGGGAGTTGGTGAAGAGGGACCGAATTGGTGGATCGATCGCGAAGGTCTGTTACAAACCTGGGGCCAACAAAATGGTACATCGCACGAAGGCATTCAATATCCTGGGCACACGCCAAACGCAGGGTTTGCAGATATGGTGCTTTCAACCACTTCAGATCGGTTGGTGTCTGTGGCACGTTTGACAGAAAGAAGCAATCCATTTCGGGCGTCCACAGCCACGATGCTAGAGTTCTGTGTATGGGAGCTATCCAGTGGAAAGATGTTGTACCGTTGGGAGCGAGCTAGTGAGACGGCTGCAAGAGTCTCTTTGGTGTCTGGTGGCAAGCAAATGATTTGGGTCAACGAGACGCAAGCGATCCTTTGCGATTTGGATGGCGGAAATGCACGAGTATTAAAAAATGGTAATCAGGATATCGCTGCCGTGGAGATCGCTGTGCATCCCAGCGACGGGAATGTTATTGCATTGATCGGCGACAAAGGAGAAGTCTGGATAGTCGATCTCTTGTTCGATGCGAGAGTCATTCAATTCAATCGAGACTGGGCCTTTGAGGTTGCCGACGTTCATCTTCTCAAGGCTGCATAGAATCCAGCGGGTAATAGGCTTTATTTGCTGCGAAAAGGAGTTGCATCCGAGTCTATCCGATCATTTGGTAGAACGAGTTGTATGGCTGCAGATGGCGATTCGCTGGGAAAGGTTTGGTTGACACTTCACGAAGAAGGTGAACTTGGGGAGGCGACTGCGGATTCTACAGGCAATGTCCAATGGAATCGCATTCCAGAGAAATTGGTAGCAGATGTCGGCTTTGACAGATTGCACGATGTATCCGTATCGCCTCTTGGAACCACGGCCATTTTGACGGGAGAGAATGCGAAGACCCGGAGCAGCGTTTTGATTGATTTGGTGACTCGAAAGATGATCAAAAGATGGGAGGGAATAGCGCTTTCCAGCTGGCATCCTGACGGGGAGCAAATTGCTCTTTGCACAGGGGATGGAGTATTAAAGGTCTATCGTCAAGGCGATGAACGTGAGTTGGAATTGCAGCGTGTGGCGGGCAGCGAAAATGATGGAGACTCCAAAGTAAAGCGTATCTCTTGGTTCCGCGAAAATCTGATGAATAAGCGAGAGAGTCAGAATACAACTTGGTATATCGTTGCCCAAGTGGGCGAGCGCAAACTTCAGTTTTGTTCTCTCGAAGTCAATCGCAATGCGTCGGAATTCGAGCCAATAGTGCTCGATTCGGCTATCACTTCTATCGCTAGTTCGCCAATGGATAGCTCACTTGCGATTGGCGTCGCAAGCGGAAATATTTCCACTTGGTTCGCGAGCCCGTCTGTGGATCGTCAGCCTAGAGAGTTGTTTAGCATCGATACTCATCGTGGAGCTGTGGTGAGTGACGTTCGTTTTTCGAGAGATGGTAATGCTTTGTTTTCCGCCGATGCACCTGAGTCGAAAGCACTATCTGTAAACCGAGGACGCGTGTACGGTTGGGTATCGATGCGACTTGAGAATGACAGGCTGGCACCGATCGCGCAAAAAGAGTGAGTTGGGAACCACCAACTCACTCTCGATGTGGAGCGTTTTTATATTGAGTCAACTTGTCACATTAGAACGCATACGGCCATTGGTTGCGGCCCCAAAGACCGCCGTCGACGTAAATGGTGTGGCCGCTGATAAAGCTTGCTTTGTCACTGGCCAAAAATGAAACTAAATTAGCGACGTCGGATTCAGTGCCGGGGCGACCCACGGGGGTGAGGTTTGCCCAGGTTTGTCCATATTCAGGACTCTCTTTCTTGGTGCGCTCGTTTTCAATTGCACCGGGAGCAACGCAGTTGACACGTACGCCAAACTTTCCGAACTCGACAGCGCTCACTTTGGTAAGCATCTCGATACCTCCCTTGCTGGCACAATAATCGCCTAGGTTCGGAAATGGTATGTGATTGGCTCCTGAGCCAATATTAATAATATTGCCACTTCCCTGCTCTCTCATCATTCGGCCTGCTTGTTGTGAGCAGAGGAAAGTGCCTTTGAGATTGGTGCGAATGGTCCGGTCGAAATCCGTTTCACTCAATTCCAGAAGAGGAGCGAAGGTTTGTACGGCCGCGTTATTGACCAGCAAATCGAGGCGACCGGCAATTTGCTTTAACTGTTCAAACATACGGGCGACATCTGTTGCCGAGCCGACGTCGGCTTGTAAGGCTACCCCTTGGCTCCCTGCCGCTTCTACCATCTCCAGTGTCTCGGTAGCCGCTTCCAAGTGGTTTAAATGATTCACTGCGACCCGGAAGCCGTCCCGAGCGAGCTGCAGGGCAATTTGGCGTCCAATTCCCGAACTTGCACCGGTTACCAAAGCCCACCGCGATTCGCTACTATCCATTCAATCGTCCTTTTCGCTCGAAATATAACACAACTCGTAATCTGCTTTTGTTGACAACAATGGGGCACTTCAGTCAAGATGATTCTGAGGTGTAGTATCGCCGATTTTTTGCTTTTCTGCTGCCCGGTCCAGTCGTGACCACCCCTTTTCTATTGGGGGCTTTTCCGGTTTGCAGTGACGATTCGGCAATTGGCACCCAAAAGCCCATAGGATTGTAGGTAGACCGTCGTTCTCTGTTCGGTCGATGTAAGACTATGGACTGCGGACGTGGGTGGATTGGTAGAGTTTTGTTGACTTGGAGGGATTGCCACATGGATCAACCGATGCGCGAGTACACAGATTTGCTCCTACATCGTGGCGTGGTCAGCTTGGATCAGCTAAGCGAAGCGACGCGAATGGCTCGCGAATCGATGAAGCCTACGACCGTTGGGGATTGCTTGGTTCAACTCGGATACTGTACATCCGAAGAGGTGACCCAGGCGATGGCTCAATTCCACAAAATGGAATTCGTCGACCTCAATTCCATTCGTATTCCGGACGAAGTCATTCAGTTAGTGCCTGAATCGGTCGCTCGCGAACAAAATGTGATCCCCATCGCCGAAGATGGAGATGCCCTGAAGGTTTTGATTAGCGACCCTTTGGCGTTCGAAACCATTGAAAAGCTCCGCTTCATTCTAAACCGCCGTATCGAAACCGCTTTGGCTCCCCGCCAAAACATCGCTGAAGCAATCAACCGCTACTATGGGCAGGTCGAAGGCGAATCGGCTGACTCGATGATGCAAGAGTTCACCGATACCCAAATTGACTTTACCGTTACCGACGAATCCAACCGGAGCAACGATGAAGGGGTTGATGAAGACAGTGCTCCGATTGTGAAGTTCGTCCATTTGATGATTCAGGAAGCGGTTCAGTTGCGGGCCTCCGATATTCACGTTGAGCCGTTTGAGGACCGGGTTCGTATTCGCTACAGGATCGACGGGATCTTGGTGGAGCGTGACAGCCCCCCCCGCCGTCTTTTGGGGGCCATCCTTTCGCGTATCAAGATTTTGGCCAAGATGGATATCGCCGAGCGACGCCGTCCTCAAGACGGTCGTATCAAAGTGACCGTTGGCGAAAAAGAGCTCGACTTGCGTGTCAGCATTATCCCCACCAACCATGGCCAGTCCTCGGTTATGCGTATCCTAGACAAGGATAACATTAAAGTGGGGGTTCGGCAGTTGGGTTTGGCCGAACGCGATTTCAAAAACTTCATGGGGCTCATCAAGCGCCCCAACGGCATTTTGTTGGTGACCGGACCAACCGGATCTGGAAAAACGACAACCTTGTACGCCTGTCTCAATGCTCTGAACCGCCCTGACCGGAAAATCATCACGGCCGAAGATCCGGTGGAATACTACCTCCCGGGTATCAACCAGGTCGAGGTAAAGCATAACATCGGCCTCGACTTCGCACGCATCATTAAGGCGATGTTGCGACAAGCTCCCAATATCATCCTTGTGGGCGAAATGCGCGACACCGAGACCGCGTCGATGGGTATTCAAGCCTCCCTAACTGGACACTTGGTATTTAGTACTCTACATACGAACGATGCGCCCAGTGCTATTACACGTATGGTCGACATGGGGGTACCAGGGTATTTGGTCGCCAGTTCGGTCAACGGTGTGCTAGCTCAACGTTTGGTGCGCACGATTTGCAAACGTTGCAAGCAGAAGACGACGCTTTCGCCCGGGGTGCTGGCGGATGCTTCGATCCCCTCGGAAGTAGCGGCTGTGGCTGAGTTTTCCAAAGGTAAGGGATGTCCCTATTGCAGCAAGTCTGGGTTCCGAGGGCGTATCGGGATTTACGAATTGATGATGGTCAGTGGGAAGTTGCGAGAGATGATGTTCCGCGCCAAGAGCTCGATCGAGCTGCGCGACGAGGCGATTCGGCAAGGGATGACGACCTTGTATTGCGACGGAATTCGAAAAGTGGTTCGGGGTATTACTACCCTGGAAGAGGTGTATCGAGTCTCGAAACGAACCGAGATCGAACACATTGCTTTGAGCAAGGTCTATTCAGAATTTGTAGGTGTTAAGTCGTAATTTGCTCCCCCTTTGGGATGGAAAGTGATTCCAGGTTGAAGGGGTC
>JBILTA010000605.1:0-3759 GCA_044371785.1 Pirellulaceae bacterium
GAAGGCTAAGAACCCGCCAGGGCTTTTTGACCAACACAGAACAGAACCAAGACGCAGGCAATAAACGCCTGCGTTTTTTATTGCACAGACCCAACCGCGCATGAAAAAAAGCCGCAAATGCCAAACACTTGCGACTCTTTCTTTATTCTTTTGCCAGACCTCGCCTCAGCGAAATCAACAGCTAACCAAGACCAGCAACCATCCCAATAGCGGCCCAGACAAATCGCTTGGCCCCTACAGACTATCGCTTGGTCTTCTTACCCTTGGCACCACCCTGACGGATCTTAAAGCGTGGATTGCTCTTGCAGATAACGTATAAACGACCACGACGTCGTACGACCTGGCAATCAGGGTGACGAAATTTCAAAGCACCGATCGAAGAAACTACCTTCATAATTCACCTTCTATCCAACAGCCGGTCCGACTGACTAAGCGATTCCTCACCTGTCCAAGCCAATATGACAGGAACTCATTTCTCAACCGCTAATTCGTCGATCCAGGCCTTGCTTACTCTTGAGGAATTCGGGATTCTAACACGGTCGAATTTCTAGACAATCCCAAACCAGGGACGTCCCCAAAGATTCTCAATGCCCCATTTCAGGAGCAATTACCCTTGAAAACAGCCTATTTTGACACTCTCAGCGGCATAAGTGGGGATATGTCTTTGGCCGCCCTTATCGATGCGGGCACCCCAGCAGATTGGATCGAAAAACAGCTAAACTCCCTCGGAATAGGACCAGTCGAATTAAGTACCAAGGAAGCCCGTAAATGCGGGTACCGGGCAGTACACATCAACCTAAATACCCAACCCGAAACAAAACACCGCCACCTACACCATATCGACGCGATCATCGACAATTCGACCACCCTTTCAGAGCGGGCCAAAGCGACAGCTAAAGCCATTTTCCTAAAGCTCGGTGAAGCCGAGGCGAAAGTTCATGGAACAACCCTACAAAAAGTGCACTTCCATGAAGTTGGCGCGGCGGATTCGATCTGCGACATCGTGGGGGTTGCTGCGGCACTGGACTTTCTAGCCATAGAACGTATTGCCGCATCGCCCGTCCCAACAGGTCATGGCCAAATTACTATTGCCCACGGAACGGTAAACATCCCAGCCCCTGCCACTGCAGAACTACTGACAGGCATACCCATTCGCCACTCAGGCGTAGAAGCAGAACTCACGACACCTACTGGCGCGGCCATCCTAAAAACATTGAGCACCAGCTTCGGCCCCGTTCCCTCAATGTGCATCGAGAAAATTGGCTACGGCGCTGGGACACGTGACTTGCCAGGCCAAGCCAACATACTGCGCGTGCTAATCGGCCACACCAATGACGCAACCCCCGATGAATCGATCGCCATTCTGGAGACACAAGTCGATGATATGACCGGCGAAGCCTTAGCCTTTGCACTTGAACGCATACGTGACGCTCAGGCTGTCGATGTCTTCACCACTCCGATTGCGATGAAGAAAAATCGACTTGGTCAACTCATTACGATTCTTGCTCATCCCAATGAAATCGAGAAATTCCGTGACATCCTTTGGGAACACACAACTACGCTTGGCGTTCGCGTACGAGTTGAACCGCGTTTCGTGCTCCCTCGCGAAGAATCCATTATCAACACCACATGGGGCGATGTGCGCTGCAAAATAACGTCACGCCAAGGTGGACAGAAACGATGCTCAGCGGAATACGCCGACATTGCCAAGATCGCCAAAGAAAATAACCTTCCGCTCGAAGTTATCGAGCGAAAGGTTATCGAGTTGTTTGAACAGAAACAGCGAGCAAGACCTTAGCTAAACCTAGATATCTTTATCGCCCGATATCTTGGCATCTTCTGCTGCCTCAGGTTCGGCCCCATTGAGCTTTAAACCTTCGCTCGCCTTGGGCTCGGCCGGGGCTGGCAAAATTTGTTCGGGAACGGAAGCTTTCTTAGCTTCCTGTTCCTTGGTGGCTTCAGGCGCATTTTCCGCTTTTGGCTGAATGTCAATCTTTTCAGGCGCAGCGTCGGTTGCCGCATCCTTAGCGGCAGGTTTCGCGGCCTGAACTTCAGTACTTAGCGGCATATAACCTGCAGATAGTGCGGCGTTATATGGATCGTACCAAGACATCGGTGTAGCGGTGACGACAGGTCTCAAAACTTGCCGCACCTCTTTCTGAGCAACCCACCGCGGAGTTTGCTTAGAAACCTTGACTTTGTTGACGACTCGCTCCGTTGTATACACTTGAACGGGGACTTCGCGAACAACCTTTTCATACTTTACTGAGGTCTTTTGAACGGTATAGGGGCGAACCATCTTTTGTTCAACCCACTCGGTTTTCGTCACAGGCACTTTGCGCGTTACGACTCGAGTCACTGGACGTTGCACGGAATAGGGAACTTGACGTTTTTCAACGACCGCTTCCATGCGATTAACTTGCACTGGCACCTGTTGGGTTACCACTTCATTTTGCATGCGAGTCACTTGCACAGGGACCTGCTGAGTCACCACTTCGTTCTGCACTCGGGTAACTTGAACGGGCACTTGCTGCGTGACAACTTCATTTTGCATGCGAGTCACAGGCACTGCTACTTGCTGCTGTGCGACTTGTGGCATCATTGTGGTTTGCGGAACAGCAATCTGCTGGAAATTGGGCTGATATGCCCATTGAGTGTTCACTGTCGGTTGGCTCTGATAGGGAACCCAACCTAAGCCACCAAGTCCGTAATAGGTCTGAGTATTCATCGTATTGGTTTTCATTCCACTCGGAATCCAACGCAATCGATAGGTCGTATCGCCTGGTGTTACGGTTTGCTGTGGCACATAACCACCTTGATCAACAACCGCTGGTTGATAAGTGGTTACAGGCTGATAGGTCACATAATTCTGCGTCTGGTACTGCGTTTCAGTAACAGGACGCTGAACCGTATATTGCTGCTGTTGCATTACCGTTTCAGTAACAGGTTTCTGCACCACATACTGCTGAGCCTGGTATTGTGTCTCAGTAACTGGACGCTGTACGACAACTTGCTGCGTCTGATACTGGGTTTCGGTCACAGGTCGATAGGTTGTGTAAGATTCTTCGCGCGAGGCCGTTTCCGTCACCATCACCGTCTCTTGAAACTGTTGGTCCTCTTCGACCGTGCGCGTCACTGGTCGAAGCACTGTGATGGTCTCTTGCTGTTCGCTGGTTTCGACGACGGGCCGAGCCACTGTGATTTCCTGTTTGTCATATCGCGTGGTCCATGCGGGACGATACGAAACAACATCCTGCTCCTCAACCGTGGTCTCATACTCCAATCGATACGTCGTGACCTCTTCAGGCACCCATATCATCTGTCGCTCGGTGCGATAGGTCGGAGGACAATTCTGTGCATGCACGAAGGTAGACGTGCCCGAAACCCCCGCTCCGAAGATCCCAACGATGAGGCAACGAAGTAGTTCAGCTCTTGTTAGTCCACGCATGTGCAAAACCTTGGCGCATTGGCGCACGTTCGAACGAAAAACCAGAAAAGTCGCACTTTTCACACTTTTCTTAAAAGATCTAAAGTCCTCTCAAGAAAGTCTGCAATTGCATTGTGGGCCATAATCGAACTTCTTTCAAACGAATTTCTCCAGCTCAGACTCCGGCCAAGCGAGCAACTCTTTAATTAATCTTCACTTGCGACGAAAAAAAATTTTTTATTTGGGTGCCATTGGACACTTTAAACATAAACCATTACCAGCCAATAAGTTACGCAAACGAAAGACTTGCCCCAAAGTCACCAAATACCCTA
>JBILTA010000091.1:0-11915 GCA_044371785.1 Pirellulaceae bacterium
ATGCATCTATTTCGCCTGTTTGTCCTCAAGAAGTCGAGTCGCCGTGAACCACCACTCGCCCCAATAGAAGATTGACTTCGATGCATTTTCCTTTTTCACACATAGTCTTGATCAAAGAATCCACGCTCATTTCATTGGCTGATTCGTGGACAAGTAAAACATTCTCACCTTCAAGGGGCTGGAAGTTGTAGAGAAAATTTTCAGTTCGAGTGCAGTATGGATCCGTGATCGCGATGGAACTTTTGATGTCGTGAGACAGCAAGACAGGGCTACGGGTGGTTGACTGTATGGATGTTGTCCATCCTTGAGCTTCTAAATGTAAGGCGAGACGATAAGCTGGATCCATAAACTCATTCGTACCCACGACACGACAAGGTTGTGGCGTTAGATGTCTTGCGCATTCTTGAATCACTTCAGCAGGGATTTCCCGAATCTTTGCTATCCCTTGACGAGCTGAGAAGCTAGACCAGGTTTTCTGTGTTTCCGTTTGAAGCGTATCTTTATGAGTTTTCTTTTCGCAACTAGCCGATGCTGTTTCTTTCGGCTCAAACTCATAACTCCCCTTCAGCAGACTCACTACCGACACGCTTGCAATACCATCCACTGCCGACAAAAGTCTTTGGACACGACTGTCACTTAAGTCGGTGATTGTAGCTACGATCACATGCTTTAGACTCTTGTTGACGTTGGTAAGTGTTTGCAGCAAATTGGCAAAGGTGCTTCCCGTAGATATCTCGTCGTCTACTAACACAACCAAGTCTGAAGAAACAAGTGCTTGATATTGTTCGCTGCTTTCTTCAGGCAACTCAAGTGACAATTGGGTAGCATGGCTATGGGCTTCTTCAAATTGAAGCGATTTAGATCCATAACCGGTCGCAACGAACTGTGGGTAACGAGTCGTTTGAAAGTACGCCTTCCAATGTGTAGCGTTCGCGAGTGTTTGTAGCTCCCCAAAGATACCCATACCAAGTCCCGTTGCGGTTTCAGCCATTCCAATGACGATACCATTCGAATTGCGGCTACGAACAACCTCAACGATACGAACTGCCAGCTCTTGATGCACTTCACGCATAAGATTGGGACGGACGGGGATATGTTTCCCCAAAACTTTACTGACAAAAAGAAAACCTCGTTTTCGATTGTTTCGTGCGCCGAAACCGAGAAGTTTATCTGCCTTGAGTTTTGATTGCTCGAAGAAGCGTACTTTTAGTTCGCCGGTTGGGAGCGAGAGAAGTTGTTCGGTCATGCAATTAGAAATGGATTCCATTTCACGCGTTTCAGCTTGGGGCAGTTGGTATCCATCACTTCGCAATTCTGTGGTGGATTCGAAGACTAGCTGACCAGCGCGAACAACTTGAGTGGATCCGGGATACCAATCCGAGTCAAAAAACGCTTGATAAGCGATTGCGGGCAAATTGACACCACTTTGACAGCTCATCCCAATTCCGCCCGAGGCACGTGGATTGATTTCAAGCAGTTTGGGTTCTCCGAAGCGGTCTTCCTTAAACTGCACATTGATCAAGCCATTGAGTTGAAACCTCTTTACTAGCGTCGTTACATATTGCAAAAGTTCTTCACGACATACAATTGTTTGCGGTCCAGGCTGAAGTGGCTTTTGACGCATCACAGAGGCCAAAAGCTCTCCGTGTCGAGCGGCAATATCGATGCTGTACTCGTGGCCAGGAAGATATTCCATAACCAATTGGTATGCGAATTGGTCCGAGGAAGCGTATCGGTCCAACCATTGACTCACACTTTGACATTGAGTGCGATGTGGTCGATCATTAGAGGTTATGCGGTAGAATCCAAGACCATAGACGGAGTTGACTGGCTTAATGCAAGGTTGGCAACCGGAGAGTAGTACAGCCTCAACCGCTTTCCGCAATTCAGAAGGTTTGTGTACGAGGTAAAAGCGTGGAAGCGGCACAACGCCTTTCACTTGCTGGTACACCCAGTCCTTTGAATGAATGGGCCCAATGTAATGAGCTGGTGCAGCCTGGAAAACTCGACAGCCAAGCTTGCCCAAATCGACAGCATGTTTGGTCAACAAGCTCTGTTCATGTCCAGGCACCAAACAATCGATGTCATTTTCTTGAACCGTCTGTAGTACCCAAGCCAAGTAGCCCTCTGAATCCAATGAGCTAGGCTCAAGAAACGCTCGATCGGCTAATTCAAAGCCTGCAAACGACGCATGCCGATGCGATACCCAAAATTGGAGATGGGATAGCTGCGGTTCCTTCCGGAGTTCATGAATAACCTTGGCTACACACGAAAAATGGCGATTGAACCAAACCTTAGATTTAGACATTGGCTAAACGCACACAGCTCTGATGATGCAACACTTAGATGTGTCTAAAAATAGACAGAGCGAGAATAGATTTCAACGTTCGGTGGCTAAGATTACGGCGGATTTATCAATGTAGTTTGCCTTCGTCTGCGGAGCCCTAGCCTAAAGCAATCTTTCTTGAAAAGCAGCTGGCCGTTTGCGCGGGACGAGATGTGTCAGACACTTGCACGGCAGAGGGCTAACTTGCTATGTCGAGCCCTTGCCAAGGACACACTTTCTGGGAAGCGAATGGACGCATTCGCGGGAGGCGGGGGACTGGGAAAAAACGCGGCAGAGGACTGCCGCGCCACGTCTCCTGCATCAGATCCTCAGTTATTTTCTTGAGGGGCGGCTTCGATTTTCTCTTCGGCCTTCTCTCCCTCTCCTCCATGGTCATCTGATGGATTCTTGACCAGCAAGGAATAGAGGATGCCAGATGCCAAAATCACCACGACAACGCTGAGGCTCACCCAATGATCCAATTTGATTTCGAATGCACTAAAAATCAGTTTGAAGGAAATGAACACAAGCAACAGCATCACCGCCTTGTCCAAAGCCCAGAACAAGTCTTGTGCAGCAACCAACAGGAAGTACAAACTGCGTAAACCAGCAGCTGCCCACAAGCTGGAGGTGATCATCAAATAAGGATCTTGTACGACCGCGACAATGACGGGCATCGAATCAAATGCAAAAACGACGTCGCAAGCTTCGATGCAAACCAAGCACAAAAATAGTGGCGTGACACCATCTGAAAAGAAACGCCCACTTTCGATGGAAGGATTTGTTTTCGAGAACCCTCGCACCAGGCGCACCGACCAGTGATTCGTGTAATCAACCTCTTCATCGTCGTCGCCTCCGCTGCTCCACATTTTGAGAACAGTCCAAAGCACGACTAAGGCGAATACCACCAAGATATAGGGACTAACTTGCACGATGAGGGCGCCGATTCCAAGAAATAGGAATCTCAGCCCGATCGCTCCCAAGATGCCCCAATACAAAATTCGATGTTGATGATGTTGAGTGTTGTGATGTGTCAGGCCGAACGATTTGAAGATAAGGTAGAACGCGAAGAGATTGTCAACGGCGAGAGCTTTCTCCAAAACATAGCCCATCGCGAACAGACTGCCTGCTTCAACACCTTTGTAAAACCAGATGTAGCAACCAAACGCGATAGAGCAGGCGATCCATATCAGCGACCAGAACGTGGCATCTCTAAGAGATACTGGTTCTTTCGATCCGCGATGCGACTGAAGATCGATAAACACAGCCAAGATAAAAGGGATCAAGAAGACCCATACATCTAACCAAGTTGTTGGTGGGAGATTTTCGATGCCTGAACTGGCAATCTCAGTTGTCGTATCCGCAAACACGAGAGGTAAAAACTCCGAAAGTGAAATTAGGGTCCGCTCTATCCGCTATGTAAGATTACAGCAGAACTTGAGATTTGCTACTAGGCTAAAACCATGTGATCTCGCAAATCGGACTCCGGGATTGTCGCAAAATGAGACAGTTCGTGCTGATTCTGGGGCAAGTAGCCCTTTGCGCACAAAGTCGGCGGACTAAGTCTCGATCAACTAGGACTTCGTCCGCCGCTTGGATACGATCGATTCGTTGTGCCGTTTGGATAAGGAACATCGTTCAAGTTTCACGCATCATTTAGCCTTGGTTCTTGTAAACCAGCACTTGGATAATCTGCTTAGCTCGATCGGCTGGGATTTCCAGCTTGATCATTAAGCTGTTGATGAACTCTTTCTCATCGTTTTCAACGACGCCGTCTGCTAAAACGAGATCGCATGCGTTAATAAATACAGTTTCCTTTAGTTCGCTGGGTACTACGGGAACGCTTTTTTCAACCAATTGCTCTGGTCCGCCGCGTTTCAATACACCCAGCAACCGATCGATCATAGATCCGAATCGCTGCGGAGTCACATGTTGATACAAGCGAGTACGACCCAAGATGGTTACCAAGCCCTGGACTTCCTCGTCAGCGATATGTCCGTCACAAGCGGATGAGGCAAGCAAGATACCTGCATATGCTTCGTGAGGGCCGAAGGGCTGTTCCTCGAACTGACCAGTCTGCAATACATCGTCGAATATAGACATAAATCACTCTGCTGAAATGGGATGTTAGTTGAATAATATTGCGAAGAATTAGCCTTTGTTTTTCGAAACCATCACGCTGGCAATCACCTTCGCGGTATCGCCATTGATCTTCAGAGACTTCGCCAAATATTCGATGAAGGCTCGCTCATCGGGCTCTACCACACCATCTGCCAACACGATATCCACGGCATTAGTGAAAGCTGTGATGGCAAGTTCTTTTGGTAGTGCTTCAGCACATACATCCACCAATCCGTTTGCACCTTTCTTCTTCAGAATGCCCGAGGCTTTATTCAAGAGTTGCTGGAATGTCCGTCCATTAACGCGCTGATAAAGTTTCATTCGCACCAAACAGGTCGCTAAATTATTCACTTCTTCATCTGCGATGTGACCATCGCAGCCGCTAGCAGCTACTAGCACTCCGGCAAAAGCTTCTTGCGTTGTTAGCTTGCCGCCTGTCTCCATCCCACCGAACAATGAATCAAATAATCCCATAATTCCGTCCCAACAAGATTAACCGATTAGAAAGAGAATGGATGATAAGTCGAAATATGTTGCTTCGAAGTTTTCACCGCCCTACAAGAGCGTGTAACATTACTGCATGGATACAGGGTTTTCAATAGTTTGATCCATAAAGATTCGGTGCCCGGTCTTAGGTAATATAGGATTCCGAATTCGGTATCCGTGTCGGCATTTCCCAAACGCTAAAGTCGTACGGACGGTCCCCCAAAAGTCGAGAGAATTCAGGCTTATTTTGGCAGAGCTCGCAGCTTGAAGGGAGTTCTCGTTATCATGGAGTTACTGCTCCCATGGCAATTGGTCGTAATATCGCTTGAGCACCAATTGGATAAATCACTGGTAACTTCGGACCGCGAAGACGCCACAATACGCTTTTTACGGAATACAGAAGTGCAGACGATTCGAGTACTTTTCGCAGTCCTTCTATGGTCTATTGCTGATCATTCGCTCTTAATCGCAGATGATGTAAAACGTCCAAATGTCCTTTTCATTTTGGCCGACGATCTGGGGTATTCAGACCTCGGATGTTATGGCAGTGAAATTGAAACTCCGCATCTGGATCAGCTCGCCAATTCAGGGTTGCGTTTTACACAGTTTTACAACACATCGCGCTGTTGGCCCACGCGGGGTTCCCTATTGACCGGTTACTACGCGCAGCAAATCCGTCGCGACAAACTTATCGGAGGTGAAGGAGGGGTTCGTGGTATTCGCCCCAAGTGGGCTCCACTACTGCCATACTATCTCAAACAAGCTGGCTATCGAAGTTACCATAGCGGCAAATGGCACGTGGATGGCAAAGTTCTGGATACTGGATTTGACCGCAGCGCGAATATCAACAACCCCGGTAACTTATTCACGCTAAAAGGGCTCAATCTCGATGATAAACTGATTCGTCCTAAGATGGATGAATCCAATGTGTATGTTACGACTTACACAGCTGACCACGCCATTGAATGTCTCAAAGAACATGCAGAGAATTATTCGACACAACCATTCTTTCAATATATCGCCTTCCATGCTCCCCACTTTCCGTTACATGCTCTCCCCGAAGACATTGCCAAGTATCGTGATCGTTATCGCGCGGGTTGGGATCAGTTGCGTACCGAACGACACGAGAAACAGAAGTCTTTAGGACTCATTGAGACTCCGTTGTCAAATCTGGAAACAGATGTTGGGCCCCCTTATTACTTCGCAGATGCCTTTGAGAAGCTTGGTGAAGGGGAAGTTCGATATCCGACACCATGGACTCAACTCAATTCCCAAGAGCAAGATTTTCAAGCGACCAAAATGGCCATTCATGCCGCAATGATCGATCGCATGGACCGAGAAATTGGCCGTGTGCTTGCCCAAATTGAATCGATGGGCGCTATGGATAACACACTGATTTTCTTTGCTTCGGATAACGGAGCCAGTGCTGAAGTCATGGTTCGCGACGGAGGGCACGACCCAAATGCTGCACCCGGTAGTGCAGCAACCTACCTTTGCCTTGGCCCTGGGTTTTCTTCGGCCTGCAACACACCGTTTCGAAAGCACAAAACATGGGTTCACGAAGGTGGTATATCCACACCTCTGATTGTACACTGGCCCGCCAAAATAAAGGCTCGGGGCCAACTGCGCCACACGCCCTGTCACGTAATCGACATTGTCCCAACCATTCTAGACATAACTGAACTTAAGTCACTCGCCGTAAATGACGAAACTGCGTCGGTTCTACCAGGCAAAAGCCTCCTTCCCGCTTTGATTGACGATCGAAGCCTCGATCGTGACTACCTGTGGTGGCTACATGAAGGACATCGAGCGATAAGGGTTGGTGATTGGAAGCTAGTAGCAGTCAACGACGGTCCATGGGAATTGTACGATCTTAAAGTTGATCGCGCAGAACAAAACAACTTAGCCGTCGCGAATCCCGATCTCGTCAAAGAACTTGATAAGCTATGGAATAAAGCGTCCGAAGAATTTCTGCAGCAGACCCAAAATGAGTAACAATCCCTATTCGACCCCACTTGCTTTAGAGTCAAGCACAGAGCCTAAAATCGCAGCGACAACCAGTGGACTTTTGGAAATTGCTCGCTCGACCTTTTTGGCGTGGGAAAAGCTACGTTTTCTGTACATCGGATTATTGGGGACTTTAACGCTTCTTTTGTGTGGCCGCGAGATTTTAAATTTCGAGATTCTCCTGATTGTGATTGCGGGGGCCTTTGTCTCCAACGTTTGCTATTTCGCCGGTCCCATTCTCGAAACCTATGTAACTTGGTTGGGACTTAAGGGAAAATGGTTTCGCTGGGTGCTCTTTACGGTAGGCACTCTCTTGACCATGGTTCTGGCAATTGCTTTCCTCTCTGCGAATCTACTACCCAACCAAAACTGATTAACTTTTAACTCGTTTTCAATTCACTTAAAATCTTAACCCAACGCTCACAGCCGATAACCCTATGCCAAGCCTGAAGGAAATCGTCGAAGAAAGCGAGACAACCCAAGGACGCTTCTTCGACCTTGCCATACAGGCGATGATATTCATCTCGCTTGTTGCTTTCTCGATTGAAACTCTTCCGAACCTTAGCGATCAACAGAAGCTGTGGCTTGATTCTTTTGAAGTTTTCTCGATCCTCTTCTTCAGCTGCGAATATCTACTTCGAATTTACGTCGCTTCTCCAAAGAGCAAGTACATCTTTAGCTTTTTTGGTCTAGTAGACCTAATGGCTATTTTGCCCTTCTACGTCGGAACAGGACTCGACCTTCGAACACTCAGAGCGTTTCGACTACTGCGGATGGTACGAATCTTTAAGCTGGTGCGATACAACGCCGCTCTGCGCCGCTTCCATCTAGCCCTAAATATTGCAAAGGAAGAAATCGTGCTCTTCCTCGCCGCCACAGCTATTCTCCTCTATCTCGGCTCCGTCGGAATCTACTATTTTGAAAGCGAAGTTCAGCCGGAGAAGTTTGGAACCGTTTTTCATTGTCTATGGTGGGCTGTGGCAACGTTGACAACCGTGGGCTACGGTGATGTTTATCCAATTACAGTGGGAGGTAAGATCTTCACCTTTATCCTCTTGATTGTAGGACTCGGTGTTATATCCGTACCGACTGGTTTAGTTGCATCCGCCCTCGCGAAAGCTCGGCAAATGGAAGATGAAGGACGGTAGGAGAATATCGATCAATCGCCACTTATTCTGGCAGAGCATATAAACACAATTCAACTCACATAAGATAACTCGTCACTAACCACACAGATCGACGTTTAACTCCCCAGCTATTGGCAGAAATCGCGGAGGAGCATAACCAGCGTGAAGAACTTCTATTTCAGCAGCTGAATCAAGAGACATTTATCGATACAGACGCTTCAACATCGCTTATGTTCAGCCTCCATTACCGCGGTGCAGCGGAAATTCGCCGTATGGAATTCGCCCAAACAGCCGCGCTGCGATACAATCTCTTCTTTCTTTGTGGTACAGATATGCCTTATGAAGATACCTGGGATCGGTCTGGCGGAACCAATCGCGTTGAATTCCAGTCACGAATTCTGTCAGATTTGCATCAGCGACAGATCCCATTTATTGTTCTGAGTGGCAATTTAGAAGAACGTATACGTACAGTTGTACGTCACCTCAACGCTTAAATCCTTTTTTTGAGACCATGTCTTGTTGGCCCCAGAAATATTTTTGGATGTCTATGCGAACCGCTTTCCTCGTCTCGCTGTTGGTTTGGTTTTGTTCCTCATTAAATGTGGGGCAAGGCTCTCTCTATGGACAAGCAGGAAACAATCCGTTTGAGCCCCTTCTGCGTGACTTCAACCAGAAGTCCGAAAAGTTGGTTCAGGAAATGGAAGAAAAGCTGCGCCCTGCTCGAAAGAAGTTCATCGCAGCTGTGGTAACGCAGGCCCAAAAACTTGGTAAAAGCGATGAAGACGAGCCTCTTAGGGATCTCAACAATTACCTGACAAACGTCGAAGCAGCACCCAGTCTACTTAAAGCACTGAATGCCATCACGGCTGAATTGCCTCCATTACATACGGGGGTACATGGGAGCATTGCCGTGTTCCTAGAAGAAGTGAATCAAGTTGACAAAGAATATGCACCGAAACTCGAACGCCTGAAACAAGCGGCTCTCAGATCCATCAAGCAACAATCAGCGAAGGGAAAACGTATTGGCCAAAAGCTAGACAGCAAAACAGAGACTTTTCTGAAAGACTTACTCGCGATTCCCAATCCAAAATTCGATCGAGTTGTTCCGCAGCTACCAGAAAACGATGAGGAGGCTGAATTAGTTTGGAAACGGACTGGAATCGAATTCAATCTGGCCCTTGATCGCGACATTCTCCAACTAACCAACCAGTTGTTTGCCGATTTGTACCAACTTCGCGAGGCAGCCGTCACCAACAATAATGATCTGGTACTGAAACAATTGAGCAAGGTGGATGCTGCTTTTCGCGCAAAGAAGCCGAGTGTGGAGGAGGCTTTTGCGAGAAAGCGGAACCCGGATCCGTCTGGTTTTGATGGAACACCAGAGTGGCGTAATCCTTCCCTTTGGATTACAGCTAATCAAGACGCTCTTTTGGACCCAATCGAAGCGGTTCTTGTAAAACACGCGAACAAATGCAAAGAGCTTAAGGATACTTACGGGGAGGCGTTCGCGAGTTTGGATAAAAGTTGGGCCAGTCGTAATTCTAAAGAACTCAAGAAACTTCTATTGTCGGATGAACCCCTCGAGAAAAAAGTGAGTGGAACTCGATCGCATATGCGGCTGATCCGCGAGGACTACGGTTGGCTGACTGTGTCGCACAACTATCCACTTCCAGGAGTCGATCCAGAAGTTACAGCTATGTTGACCGAACTCACGGAATCCGGACGTGAACTGGTGCTTGCCGCAGATAAGAAGGACGCTGAACTCCGCAACATTCTTATCGCAAAACTTAAGGAAATTCAGAATGCCGATGCCGTGGAAGAGTCAGGTACACAAGACCTTCTGGCAAGTCTAACGAGCGATTATGGCGAGGGTATTCGAGGCACCTTGGCCTTTGATGTCGACCCGCGTTTAGGAGCAGAAGCGAAAAGACTGACCGAGCAATATCTCGTTAAAGCAGAACAATTGCGGGAGAAAGTTTTCTCTACATACACTCCAAAAGTCGCCGAACTTCGTTCGAAACTGAAAGCTAAACGCTCTGCCTTAATCCAAAAAGACGACTTTCTCGGAGCTTTGCTACTGGACCTTCACCTCGCCCAAAGAACGTATCCCATTCCGCCAATTTGGGTTCGTTATAACCAAACAATGCTGAAGACATCTCAGCAGAACGATTATGAGCAATCGTTTCCCGTTCAACTACTAGCCCGAGACAGCGAAAAGGGGTTTCTGGTTCTCAATTTCGGTAAACCAATCGACTGGCAAGCTCGGGAGAGAATCTCGCTGAGTTACAGCGAGTACTCGAAAAGCGAATCTGAAATTGGCAAGAGACTCATTTGGACCAATGAATACAAATTCAACCCAAAGCACCCATCTTCAAAGCCAATTGAAGTTGGAATGCGCCTAAAAGTGGGAGATCAATTGCTGGTTCCCGCGAGTCACGACTGGGTAGAGAAGCGTGTTAAGGAGTTATCTCCGTTTGGTGTTGTGGTAGAAATGTCGAACTTTGGCACAGAACCTTCCGTCCAAATATTTCCACGCGGCATTGTTCGCTGGATCAATGAGCAAAAAGTTGAGTAGATGATGCACCGCAAACCTTTGGCTTATGCTGCCTATCAAGAACTCGCCGATCATTACGCTGCGATGATTGATACTAAACCCCATAACGCGTACTACGATCGACCCGCGATGTTACAACTCTGGCCGAATCTTCAGGGAAAGCGGTGCCTCGATGCAGGGTGTGGACCAGGCGCGTATGCCGAAGCATTGCTCGACAGAGGAGCTGAAGTTGTTGCCGTCGATGTTAGTGACCGGATGCTCGAATTGGCAATGCAACGTGTAGGCTACCGCGCTACTTTTCGACTGATGGATCTTTCAACTCCGGGGCTGGATTTTGCGGACGCTGAATTCGACTTCATCAACGCTCCGTTATGCTTCGACTACATCGAGGATTGGGATGTACTACTCAAAGAATGTCATCGAATCCTAAAGCCCCATGGGCTCATCCAAATCTCATGTGGACATCCAGCCTTCGAAGCGGAGTACTATAAAACCAACCGCTACTTTTCAATCGAGGCCGTCCAGTGCACTTGGAAAGGATTCGGAAAACAAGTGGTGATGCCCAGCTACCGCCGCTCCTTAGCGGACATTATCAATCCATTTGCCCGCCAAAAGTTCCAGATTCTTGAGTTGGTAGAACCCCTTCCCACGGATGAATTTCGCCAAGCGGATCCAATTCGCTACGCGCGGCTGATGCATCGTCCTAGCTTTCTAATGATACAAGCCCAACGAATTCCATAGCTGTTTTTGCCTTCAAGGCACGCTATACTTGTGGAGCCCAAATACCGATGGGCCCAAGGATACTCTCCCCATCCTTAACTTCCCACCCTTACTATGGTCTTGCCTCGGACCGCTACGTATTGCAAAAGAGATCGCTATGCCACGCTGGCTTGTTGAGCAAGGCTGGATACACAATTTCGTCGCCTGGATCGTTGTTATCCAAGGTAGCTGCTATTGCCATCTCAGTTTCGCAGATGATGTGGAACAACGCTTCACCCGGGAAGTTCAACCGCTTTTGAAGCAATACTGCGACCATTGCCACAGTGGGGAAGATGCAGAGGCAAAGTTCCTTACCACACAGTTTGACCAACCACAGGCGCTCGTCATCTATTGGCAATCATGGGATGAAGTTATTCGACGCATTTCCGAAAAGGAAATGCCTCCCGCATCTGAACAACAACTTACTGACGACGAACGCAATCGGCTGCTGGAATGGTCCGCCGCTTTTCAACGAATGCAAGCGGAAAAGCAGCGCGGTGATCCAGGCCCAATTTCGATCCGGCGACTTAATGCT
>JBILTA010000606.1:0-3738 GCA_044371785.1 Pirellulaceae bacterium
CAACAAGCGGCACAATCGAATCGCCTCTTCAGCCAGTTCAACAGCTCTTCCCTCGGTTCCCGAAGAGGCATAATAACCTTCGTTGAATACCAGATAAACCACCTTAAGAACCGCGTCGATCCGTTCCGGCAACTCATCGGGAGCCGGTACTCGAATGGGAATAGCAGCTTCGCGAATCTTGGCCTTGCCACGCACTAAACGTTGAGCCATGGTTGCCTGCGGAACGAGAAACGCCGCCGAAATCTGTTCGGTGGAAAGACCACAGACTTCACGCAAGGTTAAAGCCACACGTACATTCGAATCGATGGCAGGATGACAACAGGTAAAAATCAATCGTAGTCGATCATCTTCAATTGAACCTGCTTGAATTCGTGTATCGTACAATTCCTCATATCGTCGTTGGAGCTCTTCTTTATGGTGCTCCAACCGTCCTCGTTTGCGCAATTGATCGATCGCTTTGTTTTTACCAGTGCTAATGAGCCAAGCTACTGGCTTGTCGGGTATTCCGTCGCGAGCCCAAACCGACGCGGCTGCTGAAAAAGCCTCTTGCAGTGCTTCTTCCGCTAAGTCCATATCACCGAGCAAGCGCACCAAGGTGGCATAGATTTTGCGTGAATCACTACGATAGATTTCCGTAAGTGTCTGACGTAGCGCAACCGCAATCGCGTTCATATTCGTTGTCTCCTGACGAATCGTTGAATTCGTCCCAAACATAAGTTAACTGGAAACATTCTTTTCGCTGCTTAGGATAGCCGATTCGCTGAATACGGAGCGTTGTCAGGAGGACATAGTGGCGGCAAGGTTGCCTTTTCGTTCATCGTAGGCATAAGCACATCGCCGATCATGGAAGTCCTACACCTAACGATTCGCCACACGCTTTTGCTCATTCTACTTTCCCTGTCGGGCTGCGCGAATTTTAAGCCCATATCTTTTTGGGTGGAAGGTGGAAGAGGAGCAATCCTGGATCCGCTATCGATTACGCAAGCTCGCTGGAAATCGATGGAGGCGCGACTAGGCTCTGCCAGCCACCCCGCTTTAGATTCCGCCTGGATTGCTTACAACCAGGGCAAACAACAGGAACTGCTCGGGCGTGATACCGCCGTTGACGAATATTACTGCGCTGCAAAACAGGCTCGGCGTGTGGTTGCAACAATTGACTTCCGCTATCCAAACCATCAAGACACTTTCGAAGCCGCTCAGTTGCTCTATCACGAATCACTGCGACGCTTTCTCCATCTAGCCCATGAACACCAGCGAGTACAGAGAGGTGTGGGAATCAAAGTCTGCGTGGATCAAGTCCCAATCTTATTGCCACTGATAACGCACGATTTTTCATGGCTACCCACAGATTTTACCGACTGGCGTGTCGTGGGTATGTACGCAAGTCGCGACGTGACTACCAATAAAACGACAGAGGGAGTGGGGGTGCCACTTGTCATTATTCGTGAACGTTGCCATGCCGCCCTAAACACTTCCTGCGCCTTCATGCGAGATCAAACAACCTTCCCTGCTACAGCCATGCTCTCTGCCGATGGAACTACCCTGGATTTTTATAATCCTCTCAAGACATCGCAGCTGGAACTGGATGGCTTCAAGCAACCTCTAGCAAGCGACCTGACAGCCGATATAGCCTATCACCTACAGTTCCATGAAGACTCGCGGCTGGAAGGCTTCTTTCGCCCAAATAAGAACAGCCAAGATGGTGAACTCTTTTTCATGGAGCCCTATCAAGCTGAAAAAATCCCCATCGTGTTGGTACACGGCTTGCTCTCTAGTCCGGCAGCCTGGAGCGATATCTATAATGAACTTCGTAGCGATCCCAATATTCGAAAACGGTATCAATTCTGGGCCTTTCGTTATTCCACAGGCGCACCTTTTGTAAAATCGGCTCATGAATTGCGAGAAAAGCTGAATCAAGCGATGGCTTGTTATTCAGGAATCGACCAAGAACAGAATCTGGAACGAACCATATTGATCGGTCACAGTATGGGTGGTTTAGTATCGAAGGTACTTATCTCCGAAAGCAGGGATAAAGTCTGGAATGCGATTGCTAACGTACCGCTTGAGGCTATCGCAGCAAACGAAGCTACCAAACAGCAATTGGCTTCCCGACTTTTCTTTTCCCCCCATCCCATGGTCTCACGGGTCGTCTACATTGCAACTCCCCATCAAGGAAGTGAAATGGCTGGGCGGTTATTGGGTCGCATTGCCAGCGCATCTGTCAAGCAAAACGATAACAGCTATGAAGAGCTACTACGAAAAAATCGTGGCGCATTTAAGGAAGCGGTATCAGGTGGCTTACCTACCAGTATCGAATTGCTTGATCCAGACCAGCCATTCCTTGACGTATTGGCTTGTCTGCCGCGCAGCCGCTGTGTGATTACCAATACCATCTTAGGTGACAGTTGCCGTACATTGAAACTAGAACAATCCGATGGCGTGGTCAACGTAAAGAGTGCGCAACAAAAGTCGAGTGAAAGCGAAAAGCGAATCCAAGCAACGCATAATGGTCTGTTACGCCACAAAGAGACATTTGCCGAGCTAAAACGCATTCTGAAGCAGCACGACTCTTCGCCAGCTAAACCC
The DNA here is from genome assembly GCA_044371785.1 of Pirellulaceae bacterium. GTDB lineage: Bacteria > Planctomycetota > Planctomycetia > Pirellulales > Pirellulaceae > JAFLCP01. The sequence continues at coordinate 2,587 of JBILTA010000606.1, forward strand.
CAGCCGGACCGTGCCATTGAATTCCTACCCCGTTTTTCGGAGTATTAGCGAAACAGGCTTTGTCCATTGAAATCCCGCGGAACCACTTTAGCTTCGACCGTGTGAATAATGTCCACAGTTAAAGGTGTGCCCCACAAGTCAGTCACTGGCAATCTACTAAAACAGCAGAGGCTAGAAAGTCTTTTTTCGCTGCGCAGCTTTACAAGAATGAACTTGCAACACACCTCCGCGTTTCCCCCAAGACCTAAGGCCCGCTCAAGTATTCCTCATGCATCGTTCGCAACCGTTCGACCATTTCGGGGTGTTCGCTGGCTAAGTTTGTTTTTTCACCGGGATCGGCTTCGAGGTTGACCAAGAAATTCTCGATTGGCAGCGGCTTACGACCATCGCTCGAATCCGAGGTGCGACCAATCAATTTCCAAGCTCCAACCCGGACTGCCCAATCGGCGTTCTTCCCGACACCAACTTGCCAGTGCAAAGGATGCAGAACATGTGGTGATGCGGCGTTGGGATCTTTGAGCACATCCATTAAACTCCGACCATCTAATTGGACCTCTGGGGGTTTTACGTTGCTCAGTTGAGCCAACGTAGGTAGCCAATCGCAAGCATGTCCCATTTGAGCGCGGGTTTCGCCTGCCACGATATGCCCCGGCCAGGAAATGATTGCCGGCAAACGTATTCCACCTTCGAATAAGCTGAACTTTGCGCCGCGATAGCTACCTGCACTTCCACCGCCATAGTGCGCGCGTTCTTCGGTCGAATGTCCATTATCACTTTGAAAAACCACAATCGTGTCGTTACGTAATCCCAACGAATCAACGGTCATCAATAACTTACCCAAACGTTCATCTTGTGAAGCGAGAAACGCAGCATAAAAGCGGCGAGGGATGGGCAGATTTTTGAAATGCTCAAGCCATTTTTCTTCTCCCTGGTAGGGATAATGTGGCGTATTAAGCGCGTAGTAAATGAAGAATGGTCGATCGCGATGTTGTTGCATGAATTGAGCGGCTTCCGCTTGCATGAGATCAGGGAAATATTGACCATCATGGAAAACTTCGCGACCGTTACGCCACAAGTCGTGAGTATTGGGCCCACTCCAATAGAAGAAATGAGAATAGTTGTCGATACAACCTCCCATATGCCCAAAGGAAT
>JBILTA010000092.1:0-11909 GCA_044371785.1 Pirellulaceae bacterium
GAAGTCAAGTTTCCAACATCGAGTTATGGGGAACGATGGATAACGGCAAGACATGGAGCAAATGGGGTGAAGATGAAGATCGGGAGAGCCCCTTTGATATTCGTGTTGATGAAGAAGGTATGTTTGGATTCCGCGTCGTGATTGTTGGTTCGAATTTGATCGCCAGCAATCAACCCCGCGCTGGAGATCCAGCTGACGCTTGGATCTATGTGGATACCAAAGCTCCCGACGTTAAGATTATTAGTGCAGTTTATGGTGCGGGCGAAGAGTCGGGGCATTTGGTAATCGATTATTCCTGTGCCGATGATGGGTTGATCGATCGACCTATCAGTATCTCGTTTAGCGAACGTCGCGATGGACCCTGGACCACTGTCGCATCTGGGCTGAAAAATACCGGGCGCTATTTGTGGCCCGCTGAACCTAACCTTCCCAAACGCATCTATCTGCGAATCGAAGCGGTGGACCGAGCCGCAAACATTGGCGTGTATCGACTCGATTTGCCGGTGGACGTGGAAGGTTTGACGCCACGTGGGCGAATCAAGGGTTTTAGACCCATCACCGATTAGGCGCGCAAAAGGTCGGTGTTTTTAGCGATTTTCGCCAGTTTTAAGATGAAGCGGTCCAGATAACTGGTAACCGCTTCTTTCTTTGGGCGGCCTGAGCCGATGGCGCACTTTTCTGGCGGCGGAAATGCCGAAAACTCGAATTTAAAATCTGGATTTTAACTGAAAATCAGCCCAATGCGGATGTCAACAGGCGGTGCGGGCGTTGGACCATTCTTCACAACTAGCTACGATGTTAGCGTGGGCGAATTGAGTCGCGGTATGCGGCTCAAGTAAAGCCTTTTTAACCCAGATCTCTCCCGCTAGCTGCCAGACTACCCCGCTAGCTGATCGTGACCGGGAGAGCCCAGATGCTATTAGGGAAAACTCTTCGCGAGACTATAACGCAGAGCCCCTTTTTTTCAGAGCAAGGTGTAATCATGTCGATTTCCAAGCCATCGGACCGCTGGACGCTTCCTTCACTTGGCAACAATCCCTCGTCGGATCGTGCTGGCACAACTCCGGGTAGTTTTGCAAAACAGCCTAACGTGTTGCCAGGGCGTGCAGGTGCCTATACCTATTCGTCGCCCGACACCCCCGGTATGCCACCCGCCTCTGAGAGAACTGCCTGGGATTTTCTACCCGATGGTTGGACTACGGAAGAACTATCGGCAAGTCCAAGCAGCGGTGCACTAAAGAACAACGGCGAAGTTGTGTTCGAGCAAGCCGATGGAACTTGGCGACGAGTTCGGTTCCAGGTTGCCTTTGTCCCCAGCACTCAATTAGAGTTTGCGCGTTTGGGAGTTATTACGCCTCAGATGAAGCGGGTCGCTGAGCGCGAGTCTCATTTGACTCCCCTTCAAGTTCGCGATGAAGTTGCCGCAGGCCGTATGGTGATTCCTGCCAACAAAGTGCATTTGGAATATCAACTTGATCCGATGTGTATCGGTCGCGCATCGAAAACCAAGATCAATGCGAACATGGGAGCGTCACCTGTTTCCTCCAGCACCGATGAAGAGGTAGAGAAGCTGCAATGGGCGGAACGTTGGGGCGCCGATACGGTGATGGATTTGAGCACCGGCGGTGATCTCGATGCTTGTCGAGCTGCCATCGTCAAGAATAGTCGAGTTCCCATCGGAACGGTTCCCATTTATTCGATGATCATCGGTCGCAAGATCGAGCAACTGAGTGTGGAATTGATTCTTGAATCGCTTGAACATCAAGCGAGCCAAGGTGTTGATTACTTTACCATTCATGCGGGTGTGCTGCGTGAGCATCTACCATATGTAAAACGCCGCTTGATCGGCATCGTCAGCCGCGGCGGTTCGTTGCTGGCAAAATGGATGTTGCACCATCAACAACAAAATCCGATGTATACGAATTGGGAAGCGATTTGCGAGATCATGCGTAAGTATGATGTGACCTTCTCCATTGGTGACGGCTTGCGACCAGGTGGTTTGGCGGATGCTACCGATATCGCTCAGCTATCCGAACTAGCAACATTAGGCGAATTGACCGAACGTGCTTGGCGTTGTGGTGTGCAAGTGATGGTTGAAGGACCAGGGCATGTTCCATTCGATCAAATCGAATACAACATGAAATTGCAACGCCAACTGTGCCATGGTGCTCCGTTCTATGTGCTCGGACCTTTGGTGACCGACATGTTCCCCGGCTACGATCATATCACTAGTTGTATCGGTGCAACGGCAGCTGGTTATCATGGTGCAAGCATGCTCTGTTATGTTACACCTAAGGAACACTTGGGTTTGCCCAAACGTGATGACGTTAAACAAGGTTGTGTTGCCTACAAGATTGCCGCACATGCAGCTGACGTCGCTCTAGGCATTCCGGGCTCGCGTGATCGCGATGATGAACTCACCAAAGCTCGGGCTGCCTTGAATTGGGAAAAACATTTTGAATTAAGTTTTGATCCTGATTTGGCTCGTGCGTTCCATGACGAAGATCTCGACGTGGACACCGACTTCTGCGCAATGTGTGGACATGATTGGTGCAGCGTACGGATCTCAAAGGAAATTGTCGAATTCCATTCGGGTAAAGAAGAAGAATACCAATGGGAGCGTGCCAAGGTTACTGCCGCTCTGACTTCGGAGCAGCAAGAGATCTTGGCGAAACGTGGCGTGTTGGCTCCAGAAGAGATTCACCGCCTCGCCAGCAAGACCAAGAAGGTGGTTGCTGGAAGCGGGCAAAAAGCGAGTTGCCATAGCGATGTCGCTTCATCGGACGAAGCCAAGGCGATTCAAGAAACTTTGGTCGAAAGCACAACAAAATAAAGTACAACGAAATTAAGTACAGCAAAGTAAAGCCAACAGATGTCTCAGCCGATTTGCATCATCGACGAATTGTTGAAACCGAGTGCCGGTAGCAAAACTATCGGCAAACTCGGTATCGTATTCGGTGATGATGCCTTTTTGCGGCGAACCGCCTTGCAATGGTTGCTTGAAAAAACAGGAGTGCATTCCGAGTGGGTGCACTACTTCGACGGCGATGAATCGGATTGGGTTGATGTAAACGATGAAGTGTCGACCGTTTCGTTGTTCGACCAAGATGAGCAAAAGGTCGTGGTCGTACGCAATGCGGCTAAGTTCATCACTGCAAACCGCCCACAACTTGAGAAATGGGTTGAGAAGTCGAAATCGAATTCCATCTTGATTTTGGAAACATCCACTTGGATGTCCACCACCAAGTTGGCTAAGGCTGTTTCAGAGGTTGGGGTTGCCGTTCGTGGTTCGATACCCAAATTGAAAGAATGGGGTGAGCCCCCCGATCAACTGAAAATTGAAAAGTGGTTGTTGGTACATGCACATAAAAACCACCAATTGCGACTCAATAAAATGCAAGCTGAGAAGATCATCGAGTTGGTTGGGACAGAGTTTTCGTTCATTGATAACGAAGTCGCCAAGTTGGCTCTCTTTGCGGGAAAAGATGGAACGGTCAGCGATGAAACGCTGAAAGAAACGGTGGGTGGTTGGCGACTGCAAACGGTCTGGACCATTCTGGAAGAAGTGGCCGAAGGCAGAGTTTCTGAAGCGTTAATGCATGTGGATCGACTCTTGGCGACTGGCGAATCGATCAATGCACTCTTGCCCCAGTTATCTTGGGGCTTGAGACGCTTCGGTGTCGCCGTTCAGCTGATCGAGCAAGCGGAACGCGTTTCTAAAACACTTCGTATTCCTGAAGCGTTGGTGCTGGCTGGATTCCGCAAGAATGATTTAGGAACGGCTGAACGCCAGCTTCGTCGTATCGGCCGAGCCCGGGCAAGCAAGATGTTAACTTGGTTGTTGGAGGCAGACCGTCAACTTAAGGGCTCTCACTCCAACGAAGATCGAGCCCGGTTTATGCTGGAAGAGCTCTTGATGCGGTTTAGCGACCAACCCGGTAAAGCGCTGTCTCGGACCTGATAATCAAGTGATTGCCTGTTACAGCGTATGAAGCGAAGATACGCCCAGGCAATTCATTGCGAGCTACTTCATTCCCTTGCTCATCGGCTGAGAGAATAACGCATTCACCTTGTTCGCTTTGGAAGTAAACTTTGCCATCAGCCAATAACGGTGAGGCGGAATAGTTTCCACCAAGTCGTTTACGCCACACTTCTTCTCCGTTGCTGACACGCAGGGCCCGGGCAATTCCTGCATCGGTAACGCAGTAAACGAGTTTGCCGTCGCTCACAATGGATGGAGTGTTGGGGGCCACGTTGGGCTTGCTCCATTTCAAGTGGCTCTCGGTGACATCGCCTTTACCTGTAGGTGTGATTGCCAACAGTTGCGGACGCATGTAACCCGTACTGAGCAGTACGGTGCCGTCCACATAGATGGGCCTTGGTACGACAGAAAAACCTTCGTATCGGACTCGCCAAATCTCTTCGCCCGTCGCTGGGACAAGGGCTTGAACGATGTCAGAACCCGCTGTGATTAATTGTGGTTGACCATCAACGTCGATTAGTGTTGGTGTTGAGAATGAGAAGCTCTTTTCCGATTGGATGGGACGAGTCGTTTTCCAAACGGTTTCTCCCGTTTCAGTGTTGAGAGCGATCACATAAGGATCAGCACCGCCATCGCAGTTGAAGATCATCAGATGATCATACAATAATGGCGAACCACCGTTACCGTGAACGGGTGGATATTGCAGATCGGTGCGTTTCCAAATCACTTTGCCATCTAGATCGGTGGTTACGGTTCCAAGGTGTCCAAAATGCAGATAAAGACGATTGCCACTGGCGATAGGTGTAGGACTGGCTTGGCTATTCTTCTGATGGATGTCGGGCAGAGTTGAGGCTTGATGTTCAAAGAGAGAAATCTCTTGAAGTAGCTTCCCGGTTTGTAGATCACAGATAAGCAAAGCGAGTATAAGGTTCTGGTCTTTTTCGATGGCTGCCGTCAAATAAATGCGATCATTCAAGATGATGGGTGACGACCAACCGCTACCGGGCAATTCTTGTTTCCAGAGAATGCCCTCGGATTCACTCCAGCGTTGCGGCAAGTCGGTGGAGAAGCTGATGCCTTGGGCGGTGGGGCCGAGAAACTGCGGCCAAGAACGATCGGGTTCTGTTCCGAAAGTTGCCGAAGAAAGAATCACCACAACTACGTATGCGCAGAGCGCTATCGGTCGAATCATCATTAATGTCTCGAAGGAAAATGAATGCTCGAAAACTAGCCACCAATAACCGCTTTACCGACCCATGGTTGTAAAGCTTTAGGTACAGCAATAGAACCATCAGCCCGTTGGTGGTTTTCCATCACAGCGATTAACGCGCGGCTGATCGCAATTGCGGTCCCATTGAGTGTGTGGACTAACTGAGTTCCCTTTTGGCCCTTCACTCGATAACGAATGTTAAGCCGGCGTGCTTGATAGTCGGTGCAGTTAGAAGTGCTGGTCACCTCACCCCATTCGCCGCTTTCACCACGCCCAGGCATCCAAGCTTCCAAGTCATATTTGCGATAGGCTGGGCCGCCTAAGTCGCCTGTTGCCGTATCGACTACACGATAAGGGATTTCCAGTCCGTCGAAGAGATCGCATTCAAGTTGTCGCAGCTCTTCGTGGATAGCCGAGCTTTGATCGGGCAAGGTAAACGCGAACATTTCAATCTTGGTAAATTGATGAACGCGATAAAGGCCTTTTGAAGCTCGGCCTGCGGCACCCGCTTCCGTGCGGAAGCAATGGCTGACGCCTACCATTTTCAGTGGCAGCTCTTCAGCTTCGACCACTTGATCGGCGAGCATACCGCCGAGGGTGATTTCTGCAGTGGCAATCAAGTTGAGTTCTGTATTTTCGACGCTGTAGATTTGTGTTTCGGGCCCGCGTGGGATAAAGCCGATTCCTTGTAGAATGCTGCTTTGCGCCAAGTCGGGTGTGATCACTGGAACAAAGCCACGCGCGACCAAATATTGCACGGCATATTGCTGAAGTGCCAGATCGAGTAGCACGGCATCGTTCTTCAGGAAGTAGAAGCCGGCGCCAGATACGCGAGCTCCCGCTTCGAAATCGATCATGTCGTGTTTTTTGCCCAGTTCGAGATGATCGAGTGCCTTGAAGTCGAATTTAGGGATCGGAGTTTTGCCGCGACCGCATTCGGTATTCGCATTATCATCGGCGCCGATTGGAGCAGCGGGATGTGTAAGATTGGGAACGCGAACTTCGAGGTCATGGATATCGCGATCGATTTGGTCATGCTCTGCTTGAGCGGCTTCTTTTTGTTGGCGAAGTTGGCGGCCCTTTTCCTTCAGTTCTTCTCGTTTTTCCGGAGGTGCTGTGCCGATCGATTTGCTAACCTCATTGGCTTGGCGATTGAAATCTTCTGCCTCTTGCAGCTTTTTACGTCGCAACAACTCTAAATCAACAAGGCGTTGAATGTCGCACGCAGCTCCGCGGCGAATACAGTTTTCATGAACAAGGGCGGCGTTGTCGACAATGTATTTTCGATCGAGCATATGGGTCTGTGTTTATCGGTGAGGAATTAGAAGGATAGTTGAATCGATACAGGTTTACGACGAGGCCTTATTTGGCGATCTGGCTGAGTTCATGCCACAAATAAGAGCTGGCCCGAATACCACGGTAGTAATCTTCCACACAAAATTTTTCGTTGGGGCTATGAGCGTTGTCATCATCGAGTCCCCAACCGAGTAGCAGGACAGCGGCACTGGTTCGTTGAACCATGTCGGCCACAATTGGAATCGAACCACCTTCGCGCATTAGAACGGGTGATTTTCCGAAGGCCGATGTTACGGCTCGTTCACCCGCCTTCATAAATGGGCTATCGGGATCGATCACAACGCCTGGACCACCATGCAAGTCTTTAACTTCGAATCGAATACCGGGCTGTTTGAAGTTGGCCACAAACTGTTGGAACTGCTTGGCCACAGTGGCAGGATCTTGGTTCGGGACGAGACGGAAGCTGACTTTGGCGCCTGCACAAGCTGGGATAATTGTTTTGCCACCTTCGCCTTGATAACCACCCATCAATCCATGTACATCACAGGTGGGGCGCGCCCAACGTCGTTCGAGTGTTGAATATCCGGCCTCGCCCGCTAGTTCGCTGACACCAAGTTGTTTTGCTAAACGTGAATCATCGAACTTGAGAGCCGCCCAGCGTTGACGTTCCGAATCCTTGAGTGGAACCACGCAATCGTAGAAGCCGGGGAGTTGAACCCTACCAGCGGCATCATGCAGCGACGCGATGAGCCGTGATAGAGCAATCGCTGGGTTGGTGACTGAGCCTCCAAATACGCCGGAGTGTAAGTCTTGCTTGGGACCGTGAGCCCAAACTTCGAAATAAGCGATGCCGCGCAATCCATAAGTGATCGCTGGTTCGCCCTTGGCGTATTGCGAATTGTCAGAAATTACGATCACATCGCAAGCTAGTTTCGAGGCGTGCTCCTTGAGGTATTCCGCTAGAGCTTCGCTCCCTACTTCTTCTTCACCTTCGATGAGGAATTTGATTTGCAGCGGTAGTTGTTGCCCCGACTTGATCCAGGCTGCAACGCTTTGAATGTGTGTTAAGGCTTGGCCTTTGTCATCCGTTGCACCACGGGCATAGATATTGCCGTCTCGAACATCGGGTTCGAAAGCGGGTGTAATCCACTGGTCCAGCGGATCGGGTGGTTGAACGTCATAATGGCCGTAGACCAAAACAACCGGCTTACCCGGAACGGGCGGTGTTGACGCAAGTACCAGTGGATGGGTTTTAGTGGGGATCAATTCGGTTTGTAAGCCGAGTTGGCTTAATCGGTCGTAAACCCACTGAGCCGCTTTGGCGACATCCGCCTTTCGGGTCGGATCGGCACTGACGCTAGGGATGCGAAGCCATTGTTTTAGGTCTTCCAGTTGAGATTCTTTGGCAGAATCGAGGTATTTCTCAACGGCTGAAATAGCATTCATATGAGCATCATCCAGGGTGGTCTAATCGAAAAAATCCGATTGTTGGGCGAAAAAAACACTGTCCAAGTTCCCGTTGCGACCGCTAGAATGAGCACAGGTCGCAAACCTACTTCGCTGATTGTAACGCCTCACGGATCGATACAGTAGGCGCCTTATCACTGTTCCAAGGATGTACAAGGTAACTCTGGTTTGTACAGGGTTTTCCTTTGGGATTATTGATGGTTGAGGTCAAAGAAACGAGTCTATGAACGAATCATCTACTGCCGTACTTGAACCCGAAGTTGCTGAACCCAAGGTTGGCGTTGTTGCAAAGGAAAAGAACAAACCTAAGCAGCAGCCTCGCTATAACGTTGTTTTATGGGATGATCCGAATCACACTTTCGATTATGTGATTCGCATGATGCACGATTTGTTCGGTCATCCGTACGAAAAGGGTTTTGAGATTGCGAAGGTTGTTGATAAGGCTGGTCGAGCAATTTGCTTGACGACCACGAAAGAGCACGCTGAACTAAAGCGTGATCAGATTCATGCCTTCGGCGGCGATCCTCTAAGTAGCAGTCAAGTCAGGGGCAGCATGAAGGCTTCGATTGAACCGGTAATGTAGCACGTAATTTCGCTGCACTAGTATTGCGGGGTAGCTGCTACTGCAGCGTGCCTCGGCTCTTGGAGGCGAAGATTTCAGTCTCGGATAGACGGACCTACGTGGACGGACCTACGTGAGGGTGTTTACCGGGGTCGCGATCAAGATGTTGTTGGTCCAGGTGAAAGTGTATATCGGGCCTTTGCTTGAGTAATTCGTCCCAGGCTTCTTCTGGCAAATCACATTCATCTACATATAGCGATTGCAGCTTCGGGATTAGTGCCAAAGCCTGCACGCCTTTTTCTGTTAGCTGCGGGCCGATGATGTGTATATATCGAAGTTCTGGCAGCAATTGCATCGCTTCGCAGGCAGCGTCGTTTATGCCGGGACCACCGAGTCGCAATTGCTGTAAATTGGGATGGCCTGCCAGCGACTTGATGCCGACAGCGGTAATGTCCGCTTGCGGCAAGTTGAGAAACATCAATGACTCTAATTTGTTGATTTCGGTCATACTGATGTCGGTTAACGGCGATTCGCGTAGGCGGAGTTGCAATAGATTCTTGAAGCTCGCCAATGTTTCGCCACTTCGATCCGTAATACTCCCTTGATCGAGCATCAGTTTTCGGAGTTGGGTATTCCCCATCAGTTGTTCGAGCTGATCATCGATCACCGGTGTGGCAGTGATTTCGATTTGATCCGATGAGCCCGCCTTGAGTTCGGCAACTTGATTATCCCAGCTTTTTTCATTGGGATTTACGCGAACTGGTTCTGAGGATGAGTTGCAGCCGGGAAGGAGTAGGCAAAACGTGAATAACAGCATCAGCCGGAACGCCTTCATGGGAAGGCGTTCGCTGAGGTATCGAATCGAATGGCGATGATCGATCGCATTCATAAATTTAGGCCACGTTTACAAAGACTTTCAGGGCCGATTGGTCTTCGACTAGCAATCGCATCATTTCGGCATAGTTGTCGAGGCCGTTGACGGGATTGGTGAGGATCTTTTGCAATACGCCTGGGTACATCATTTCGCCCAGAGCGAGGTCCTTGATACCTGACTCAAAGTGAGTGCGGTTGGCGTTTACAGAACCAACGAGCAATTTGTTACCAAGCACCCATTCGATGTTAATTTTGTCGGACGGGAGGGTGTGTTGTTTGGTGCCACCGGTAATGCTGGTCCAAACCAAAACGCCGTTATGGCCGAGAACCTTCATGGCATCGAAAGATATTTGGCTGTTGCCGGTCGCGTCGATGATCAGGTCGGCACGCCCCACTTGCTCAGCCAATTTTTCGAGCGGAGTTTCGCTGGTGCTGATGTATTTTGCTTCCATCCCAGCCACGATTTCGGATTTCAGGTTTGGGGCCTTACCGCGAGCTAGTGTAAAGACTTCGAGTCCTTTAAGGCGAAGTACCAAAGTCGAGAGTAAACCGATTTGGCCAGCTCCCAACACAAACGCACGGCGTGGACGCCAAACTTTCATGCGATGTTGTGCATCATAAGCTTGTTGAATGGCCTTTGCAGCGCACGACATTGGTTCCATTAGCACATGTAAGTGTTGGAGTCCTTGCGGGACACGAACGATATACGTGTCTTCTTCGACGAAGTACTCGGTCAAGTAACCGTGTAGCAAGTTGATGCCACGTTCGTAATAGGTTTCTTCGCTAGTCATATCGTTGGTACCGATCTTGTCATAGATCGAGCCACCGGGACGGCGTACGGTTGCGGTTACGAAATCACCTGGCTTCACACTGGTAACATTGGGGCCAACTTCTTCGACGACACCGAAGCACTCGTGACCCAAGACGAGATAATCATCGCCGGGAGGGGCGTTACCATAGAGCGCGTCGTTGATTTCGCGGTCTGTGGCATCGACGCCCACCTTGAGTACTTTAACCAAAACTCCTTTACCATCATGGATGCTGCTCACCGATGGTTTGGGGATATCGCGAAGATGAACGGAGTGCGGCTTTCCAGGACGAACGGCAATCGCTTTCATGGGGATATACTGAGTTTCAAATGGAGTACTGGGGACGATTCGAGTTCGATGTGAGATATTGCGAAGGTGGACGCGTGATCATGTCTCAGCCTTCGGCTCAAGCCTTCATATCGTAACAAGGTTGCGGTAAGCCTTGCAGGGGACATCAACGAAGAAAGCCGACCCCCATTGAATGGGCAAGTCGGCTTTCTAGATTTTCGAGGATAGAATCGGGGAGAGCTTTAGTACCAAGTTGCTCTAATCCCGAATTGTTCTAGTACTTTGGAACCTGGAACTTCAGGTCATACTTTTTGGACATTCGCGTCGCGATATCGTTCTGGTCGTCTCGCATCATCAGCCATACCTTTTCTCGGTCCGCTTGGTCTTGAGCAACCACGTTGGCTTGTTGGGCCCGGACATCGTTGAAATTGGTCTGAGGATTCACGAAAAGAGGACGATAGATAAATCCAAACGGCGTGACACCTGTAGTAACGTAGGTGGTGTTGTAGTCCACTCGAATCGAGCTTTCAAGTTGATTGACTTCAATCGGAACACCCCGCAGAGAGCTTGCCAGGCTGCGGAGTTTTTTCGAGGTGTCGTACCCATAGGCGACCACTTCCGGATCAACACCTTTGGTTGTTAGTTGCTCTATTTGTTGTGCAAATTTTTCATGCCAGGTAGCCGTTTTCACGTAGTTATCTGAATTGCGACTTTGTCGGCTTAAGTTGTTTAGGATGTGGACCACATTGTCATAGTAGTTCAAAGTGGCGATGCCATTGGTTTCATTGGGGTTGGTCACCTGTTCGTTGGTAATGTCTGGGTGCGGCGAGCGAATCAGCGAAAGCACGCGTTGGAATCCGTCTACATCCATGGGGATTTCCATAACAAGTGTCTTGCCTTCGAGCTTTACATTAGAGTTTTGCAGATTGGCCACATTTGCCCCAGCATCCGATAGGAAATGGAACAGAGCTAACTTGGTAGCGTCTTGTAGTTCGGCAGGAACTTCTTCTGAAAAATCGAGCTCTAAGCGCCCCGTAATGGTGTCTGTTACCTCGATGGCAATAGTGACACCTAACAGCTTTGAATAGAGATCAGCGACGCGATTCAAGTCGTTAGCTTTTGCTAAATCTGGAACAGATTCCAACCACTTAAGAGCGTTTTCAGTTGCGATGGCGTCAGCCAAGTCTACTGCAACAATCATCTCAGCGGTGGGGAAATCTTTGATCACTTGCGTTAGATAATTGACGGCCGGATTGGCTGTGTCCGATGCACCTTCACGTATCCAGCGCGCGGCTGCTTGTCGATCGGCAGGATCAACAGAACCAATGAGTTTAGGGCCAAGCGATGCAAAGTAGGCATTGCGGCTGGACAGCACGGCGGGGCGGCCGGAAATGGTTTCGGCTTTAGTACCTTCGTGTCGAG
>JBILTA010000607.1:0-3733 GCA_044371785.1 Pirellulaceae bacterium
CGCCTAACTGCGACACGGTCGTCTGGGTGCGAATTGTCCCCGGAGATAACTGCTTGGCAAGTTGGCGGGGAATTGCTTCCATCCCATCTGCAGGTAATGTTGCTTCGCCGCGACTAAACATCGCAAAGGTGAAGTCGAGCATCCGACTGCTCGTCAACAGATCCTTCTCGAGAAAGACACCACTGAAGAAGGGCTTAAAAAAATCGTCGATCATTTCCTCAGAAAAGCCCGTTTGTTGCAATCGTTCTAAAGCCGTTGTTTGTGGTGCGTCGAGCAAATGGTAAGGATCTTTTTCGCTACACACACGTTGGCGAAACCGAGCTACTTTGCTGAGGTCGCTCAATTTCCCAGTAGGCGAGATCAAGCTTTGTAAGGCTACTAGCGGATTCCGCCATGGATCAGCCACCACCTTGAAGACATCATCTTTATGCAATAAGCAGCCATTTCGAAAGGCTCGCAAATTAAGACTCTTTAGATCGAGCCACTTCGCGGCCGTCGGATAACTGCTTTGAAATACTTGAAAGCCTCTGTCCAGCAGGAATCCATCCACTTGATCTGTTTTAACTCTCCCGCCAATGCGGTCCGATGATTCCAGCAACTGGACCTTTTGGCCACCCTTTTGCAACGCGAGGGCGCAGGTCAAACCCGCGAGCCCGCCACCGATAATGATGATTTCGCGACCATTTGCCGACATCTGATTACTCGCCGTTGTTGAGTGAAAGTACTTTACTCTTCGAATTCCAGAACGGATAAAAGAAAAGGATCATGCCCCACCCCCACATAACCTGCTAAAATTGAGGGAAGCTGAAACGAGCCCCTCTAAGCTCGATTTCGGCACTAATCGTATCAAATATTTCTCTCGATACATTGAGCGATATGCAATGAGTCCCAAGTTTTTTTGGATAACCCGATGGATGATCGCTTGTTTTTTACTGAGTGGGATTTTTCACCATTTGGGACACTCGCAAGAAGCCGCACCCGTTCCACAAAAGTATAAACGCCCGGTAGTCATTCATATCAATGGCCCAATCAGTGGGCTTACCGAAGCCTTCTTTCGTCGAGCTATGGACCGAGCGCGAAAGATCAAGGCGGACCTGATTATTGTGGAAATTGATAGCCCAGGTGGAGAACTCGAAGCGTCTCTCTTTATAGCTCATACATTGAGGGATGTTGATTTCGCGCGCACTGTCGCGTTTGTGCCCGATGAAGCGATCAGCGGCGGGGCAATTATCGCTTTAGGTTGCGATGAAATCTGGCCCAGTGAATTCGGACAAATCGGCGATGCGGGGCCCATCATGTTTGGCGCCGATATGCAATTCCGCCATGCACCTGAGAAAATTCGCAGCTATCTGGTACAGCAGGTGCGTCAATTGGCTGAAGCCAAAAACCGACCACCGGCACTTGCCGAAGCAATGGTCGATATGAACACTACCGTTCATCGAGTTACTCGAACCAGCGATGGATCTGATTGGTACCTCAACGACGCTGAACTAGCCGCCTTGGCGGATCCCAAAGCATTCGAGAAGAAAGAGCCCGTTCTTGAAGCTCGCCCCGATACCTTTCTTACCGTTGGTGGTGCTCGCGCAGTTGAATTAAAATTAGCCACAGGACTCGCTGAGAATCGAGAGGTGTTACTTGACGCATTGGTCAGTGCCAAACCACTGGAAGACCTGCGCCCGCACTGGGTCGATCGAACTGTCTATATTCTCAACTCGCCACTCGTTACGGCGCTCTTATTAGTTATTGGCTTAGTCGCCTTATATTTCGAATTCAGTATGCCAGGGTTAGGCATCGGTGGTATTGTCTCGATTATCTGTTTCGGTATTTTTTTCTGGAGCCACTTTTTAGGCGGGACAGCCGGCTGGTTAGAGGTTTTGCTTTTCTTGATAGGATTTGTTCTGCTCATTACCGAAGTGTTTGTCCTACCGGGTTTCGGAATTGCAGGTTTCAGCGGTATCGTCATGATCATCGTCGCACTGACGATGGCTTTGCAAGATTTTGGTATGCCACGTGATCCGCAGCAGTGGCAGCAGACCACGCGAAGCTTAATTCTGGTCTTGACCACTTTCGCCTGCGTCATATCGGCAGTCGTGGTGTTGATCCGCTACGCCAAAGTGGTACCCGCACTCCGCGGCCTGACTCTGGAACCGCCAACGGCGGCAGATGTCGCGTCAGGCACAACGTTGCTCAGTCACGAGGGTTCGACTAGCGAATCCATTATGGCAAGTCTGCCCGCGGTCGGTGAGCAGGGCATTTCGGAATCTGTTCTTCGTCCAGCCGGAAAAGCTCGCTTCCACGATCGAATTGTGGATGTGATGAGTGAAGGTGATTTTATCGACCCTCATACGCCGGTCGTTGTTGTGAAGAGACAATCACAAATGGTGGTTGTGCGAAGAGTGTAAATGTCACTGACTTAGTTTGAAAACGAAAAAAGGGGAGTTATCCGAAGATAACTCCCCTTCTCCTCTTCCTGCATCACTTGTTGCAGAACTCTTCAATTACTTAGGCAACAAGACCTTGTTGATGACGTGGATCACGCCGTTGGTGCACATGATGTCAGCCTTGATCACTTCGGATTCGTTGATCAAAACTTTGCCGTCCTTAACAGTTACCTTGACTTCGCTACCTTCAACGGTCTTAGCCGACTTTACCTTCACAACGTCAGCAGCTTTAACTTCACCAGCAACCACGTGGTAGGTCAAAACCTTAACCAACTTGGCCTTGTTCTCTGGCTTCAACAGAGATTCAACTGTGCCCTTTGGCAAAGCAGCAAATGCTTCGTTGGTTGGAGCAAATACGGTGAATGGACCTTTGCCCTTTAGGGTTTCAACCAAGTCGCCAGCCTTAACAGCTGCAACCAAGGTCGAGAAAATTTCGCCTTCTGCACCAACTGCAGTGTCAACAATGTCCTTGGTCTTCGCTTTTTCTTCAGCGTTAACGCCGGAAACCATGAACAATGCCAAAACGCTCAATACTGCAAACACACCAAAACGCTTCATAACTACTCACCCGTATGTTGGACGACTTATTGGTAATCGCGACCATCGCGTAACCAGACTCGGTCTTACGCAAGCATGGTAGGAACCGTGGCAAGTGCAAAATGCAGAATAGTTGTCTATCGACCAAAAAAATATACAAGAATTAGGATGAATTTCTCTGAATTTCGCCGAAAAACGCCCTTCTCCGCAGTTTTCCCTCCGCGCAGTGATGCTCCTAACTATTCCATCATTGACATGCTCATTTGCGACTTGGTCGCGCTTGAATCAATAGGAATCATCCTTGCGATCCATTAGCAAACGATGTATCCACGTATAAATGATCGCGGACACATACGGAATGTCGGCCGGGTTCTCGATAAGCAAATGATCGGAGCCCGGCAGGGAAATAAAGCTTGTGCCACGCTTCGTAGACTCAATAGAAAAATCTGCTCTGCGGGTTAACTGTTCGATGCGATATGCTTGGTCGATACTCACCGTCCGATCGTTAGGTGAATGAAAGACTAACATCGGTTTCTTGATCGTTTGAATCAGTGCTGGTAAATCAAAGCTCAGCAAATCATCGATCATCTGTTGCTTGATAACGTATCGTCTCCCTCCGATCTCCACTTCTCCCACTCCATTGCTGGTGATCGTCGGATCCATTCGCAACAGCAAACTGGCGAGATGTTGTGTATCGCTGGGAGCTGCAAGTGTTACTACACCTGCTAGCTCAGCGTACTCTTGTGCAATCGACA
>JBILTA010000093.1:0-11904 GCA_044371785.1 Pirellulaceae bacterium
CCCAGTTGCTCAAGTACTTGGACTTTATCAGTGAATTGATTGGTGTCCCCATCGAAGTTGTTTCTGTTGGGCCTGATCGTGAACAAACCATTTTTGCAAATTCAACGAAGTTGTCAAAAATGTTACGAGCGGGGAGAAGGTAGGTTCAGTGGGCAGTATTTTGATTTGTGAAAAGCGTGTGTGGGAGGCGTAAAGGGATTGAACGGGGCAGTTGAAGCTGGCAATCAAAATGATCCGCTCCTTGACTCTCTCGCGGATGTGCCGAATACACGTCGTCCGAAGCATATTGCCATAATCATGGATGGCAATGGTCGTTGGGCGGAAGCGCAAGGTTTGCCTCGTATTGAGGGACATCGCCGCGGCGTAGAGTCGGTGCGCGAGGTGCTTGATGCTTGTCGCGAGTATGGCATCGAGTGTTTGACGCTTTACTGTTTTTCGAGTGAAAATTGGCGACGTCCAGCGGATGAGCTCGAGTTCTTGATGGAACTGTTGAAAGCATATCTGGTTGCAGAGTGTCCCAAGATTATCGAGCAGAATGTTCGCTTGAAGATCATTGGTCGGCGATCACCGCTGCCCCAGGATGTGCTTGATGAAATGGACCGGACGGTAAATGCTTGTTCGGTCTGCACGGGCATGACATTATGTTTGGCGATCAATTATGGCTCGAGAGCTGAAATCGTGGATGCGATCAAGTCGATTGGAGTTGAACTCGCCGAAGGTCGTTGTTCGCTTGAAACGATTGATGAAGAGTTGGTTTCGAATCATCTTTACACAGCTGGACTGCCAGATCCCGATTTACTAATTCGAACCAGTGGCGAGATGCGAATCAGCAATTATCTACTCTGGCAAATCAGTTACAGCGAGTTGTATGTGACGGACATCTGCTGGCCAGAGTTTGGTCGCAATGCTTTGGCTCAGGCCATTCGCGACTATTCGCAGCGGCAGCGTCGTTTTGGGGCTGTTGGCATCACTTCTCCTCTCGACGACGCATCATAGGTAACGTGTTTCATGTTTCACCTGCGACTCATCTCGGCGATCGCTTTGATCAGTCTGTTAGTGGCTGTGGTATGGTTGGATTACTGGTATCCATTGTTCGGCGTCGCCGGATTATGGATTTGGCCGCTGGGATTTTATGCGGCGTTGGCAACAGCGGCAGAGTTTACCAAGTTAGCTCAAAATGGTGGGCATGTGTTATCACGTCCTGCGATTATGGTAGCTGTTGGGTGTGTTTATTTGATTGCGAGTGTGCCGTTGTTGTGGGGCTTTAGTGGTGAGCGATATCCGGAAGATTGTCCGGTGGGTATTGTGGGATGGCCCGCACTAGCCTTACCGATTTCGTTGTTTGCCATGTCCGCTTATCAGATGATGAATTACACCAACGATGGAAAAGCATTGGAGCGAATCAGTATTGCGGGGATGGTGGTGCTGTATGTAGGTGGTTGTTGCAGTTTTTGGGTTATATTGCGAACGCAGTCGCCACCTCAGTGGTCATTACTGACGTTGGTGGGCATTATCGCTGTTACGAAGTTGGCAGATATTGGTGCCTACATTTCAGGTAAACTAATGGGACGAAATAAGCTTTGTCCCAAAATTAGCCCAGGCAAAACATGGGAAGGGTTGTTCGGTGGATTTCTTTTTGCCGCTCTAGGTAGCTGGATCTATTTTTACCAGTTCATCCCATGGATGCAGCCGACGTTACCGGTGACTTTAGGTCATTTCGGTCCTATCTTGTTCGCGTTTTTGCTGACGCTCACCGGTTTGGTGGGTGACCTCACGGAATCGTTGATAAAGCGAGATGTGGGGAGCAAAGATAGTGGTCGCTTGCTACCGGGAATGGGTGGAATATGGGATGTTACCGATTCACTTCTTCCGACAGCTGTGATCGGATTTTTGGGAGTGGTGGCAGGATTGGTGCCACAGTCCGCGTAATCGTTTTTTTCTATCGAAAACCGAGCGACCGAATCGCTTTTTTACCTTTCTTGTCAGCGATTCGGCTCGAATAATTCCATTAATCCGACTCGCGCTATGCCCATTTCGTAGGAACTTTCAGTTGAAACGGTGCGCGACACGAAATTTCAGAATCGAGGAAGCATGACGACGGAAGCATCGGTCAGTTTGGCTGATCCATCAGTAGCCCCACAGTTGTTTGGTCCTCAAGATCAGCACCTGCGCTTGCTCCGGAATCAACTTGGAGTAACCGTCACCCTTCGCGATGGTCAATTGCGGTTTTCGGGTAGTGAAAGTGGTGTGAAGCAAGCAGTGGATGTGCTCGAACGGCTAACGCAGGTTTTGGCCAGTAAGGGGCAGATCTCCAGAGAAGACGTCAACTTAGCGATCGCAACGGTGACGGGAGTTCAGATCACACCGATGCGTGATGAACTTGCCATTGCTCATCCAGTTCGCAAAATTCGGCCTCGAACCGAGGGGCAAACGGTCTATGTCGCCGCCGTGCGACAACATGACATGACATTTTGTATTGGGCCAGCTGGATGTGGAAAAACATACCTAGCAGTAGCGGCTGCGGTTGAGGCTCTTAAGGCCCGTCAAATCCGCAAAATCGTCTTAGTCCGTCCAGCCGTTGAAGCCGGAGAAAGCCTTGGTTTTCTCCCAGGTGATATGCAAGCCAAGCTGAATCCATATCTCCGTCCATTGTTGGACGCGATCAACGAGATGGTGGATTACGATCAGGTAAAGTTCTATATGGACCAGGACGTGATTGAAGTCATTCCGTTGGCTTATATGCGTGGTCGAACGTTGAATCAAGCGTTCATTATTTTGGACGAAGCCCAGAACACAACGGTCGCACAAATGAAAATGTTCCTGACCCGAATGGGGGAGGGATCGAAGATGGTGGTCTCGGGTGATGTGTCGCAAGTCGATTTGCCAGCGGGAGTTACGAGCGGTTTGAAGGACGCCCTTCATCGTTTAGCGGGAATTCCAGGAATTGGCTTTGTACAGCTAGGAGAGGGTGATATTGTCCGCCATAAATTGGTACAACAGATTGTGCGGGCGTATGATCCTGGGCCGAGAAGTGGTACAGGAGGCCGTTAATATCGCCGTTTCGATGTCGGAATCAGGAGTCGCTCTAAGGCAATCCAATGTCCAATTCTAGCTCGAGCGTTCGAACTCGCAGTGAACGGGTTGCCGCCTTAAGCTCAGAGCAGCCTCGCTGGCGGCGTTGGCTTGACGTTGTGATCACCACTCCGTCATTGTTGAGATTTGCCATCGCCTTAGGGGTCGCCGTTGCCCTGGCCTTTATCATGCAAGGCTGGAATCCGCCGTTCGCGTATCGTACGGGGTATATTCCTCCGCGAGCGATTATTGCACGCGTTCGTTTCGAAGTGGTCGATACGGTAAAGACGCAAGCGAACGTCACCCAAAAGACGCAAGAGATTCTCAACTTCTATGAGAATCGTCCC
This sequence comes from Pirellulaceae bacterium, assembly GCA_044371785.1. GTDB lineage: Bacteria > Planctomycetota > Planctomycetia > Pirellulales > Pirellulaceae > JAFLCP01. The sequence continues at coordinate 3,420 of JBILTA010000093.1, forward strand.
CAGCCTTTGACGCAACTTCGAGCAGCATTGAAAGAGGCCGTGTTTGCATTGATGGAAGGGGCTACAGCCAACGACGAAGAGATCGATGTAGCCAATCTCAACAGTAAGGCCTTGAGCACATTGGGCGTTTTCACCAATATCAAAGGCGAGGAGAAGATTGATCCCAAAGAGGCGCTTCAAGCCATACGAGAGATGCTGATCGAGGATAAGCAACTCGATAAGTTCGACCAAACCATGCGGGCGGTTTTCTTGCCCCTTGAAGAGAATGGGTTGCTCGACCTGTTGTCACACGATTTGGCACAAGGTAATCAAGAGAAAATCAAAGTTTATGTTGGAGACAAAATCGAAGAAGCGAAAGTCGTAGAAGTTGCCAGCGTACGCATTCCCGAAGTGAAGAAATTATTGTTGAGCAATTTACGCAACGAGATCAAACGGACTTTTCCTGCATCGAAGTCCGACATCGTCGGTTCCATGGTATCTAATTTTGTCTCTGAAATCGGGTTGCCTATCACGTTGCGTTATGACAGCAATATGAGCGAAGCGGTTCGGAAGAAGATCTTGGAAGAATTGCCATCGATCACAACGCCCTATTTACCCGGTGAAAGTGTATTGGCTGCCGGTGGAAAGCCTCTCGGCGTGGCAGAGCTAGAAGTTTTGCGGCAGGAACATACGGCGTGGATCAAACAACTTCCTTTGAGTGAGCAACTCATTCGGCTGGTTTCTTTCTTCGGAATGATCGCAGCAATGTATTTGCTGGTTGGACTTTACATTTATTTTCAGTATGACTCGACATTGATTCGAGACACGGGACGTTTTGTTAGGCTGATGGTTTTAGTGTTTGTTGTATGCTGGGGTTGTTGGTTTGCGGCCAATGACTCTTGGCGATCCGAAGTGATACCGATCGTTATTTGCTCGATCACTGCCACGATCGCTTATGGTCGTCCCTTGGCGTTGGTGTTATTGACGACGATGATCATCACCATCACGCTTTCGCTGGGGCTAGGCTTGGACTCACTAGTGGTGCTCGGTGCTGCGGCCTGTTCGGCCATTTTGTTTTTGGGGCGAATTCGCAGTCGCACACGCTTGATTTATGTTGGGATCGGTTCAGCAGTGATTACAGCCACAACGCTCTTGGGCGTTGGGATTATGGTTGGTCAAACGGTCGATATGGTGCCTTCCATCGGCACCAACTCGATCACAGGTTCCGTGATCAGAGGCTTGCTAACACAATTGGTTTCAGAGGCTGGCCGAACAGGCATTTATGTGGTCACGGCTTGTTTATTGATGACGGGACTATTGCCGATAGTGGAGAGGTTGTTCGGTGTGCAGACCGATTTAAGTTTGCTTGAATTAGGGGATACGGCCCATCCACTATTGCGACAATTGGCTCAGCGGGCACCGGGAACTTTTAATCATTCGATTAACGTCGCTGCGATTGCAGAGCCAGCAGCTGAAGCGATTGGCGGTAACGGTTTGTTGACCCGTGTTGGGGCGTATTTCCATGATATAGGCAAGATGTTCAAACCGACCTATTTCGTGGAGAATCAAAGCGGTGGCAATCGACATGATTCGCTGCAGCCAGCGATGAGTACCTTGGTGATCATCGCTCATGTGAAAGATGGCGCCGACTTGGCTCGGCAGTATCGTTTGCCTCAGTCGCTGATCGACTTCATTGAGCAGCATCATGGTACAACTTTGGTTGAGTATTTTTTCCGACAGGCGACCAAGAAATCGGAAGAAGATCCAAATGGCGAAGAAGTGTCGGAGCATGGCTTCCGATATCCTGGGCCAAAGCCGCAGTCGCTGGAAGCGGCCGTATTGATGTTGGCAGATGCGGTGGAGAGTGCCTCACGAACTTTGGTCGAGCCAACATCTGCGCGGTTGCAAAACTTGGTCAACGACATCGCGACGAAGCGACTGTTGGATGGACAATTTGAAGAGTGCGGCATGACTCTCAGCCAGCTTGGGTTGGTTAAGCAAAGCTTGGTCAAGAGTTTGACTGCAATTTATCATGGTCGTTTGAAGTATCCTGGACAACAGACTGCCTAACGGACTGCTATGCTCGAAATCGATATTCAGGACAGGCAATCTGCTCTTCTCGTAGATGAATCACGATTGGAAGACGCAATACGCAAAGTTGCCTCTGACCACGGCTTTGTGGCTGGCGAAGTGGGCATCGTCATTGTGGACGATGCGACCATTCATCAGATCAACCGGGACCACTTACAGCACGACTATCCCACCGATGTGATCAGCTTCGTTTTCACAGCCGATGATGGCGAACTGGAAGGTGAAATCATCGTCAGCACCGATACGGCGATGCGAGAATCAAGCGAGGGAGGCTGGCCGGCGCAAGATGAATTGTTGCTTTATGTGATTCATGGGATGTTGCATTTAGTCGGAATGGATGATGTTGAGCCTCATCTGCGGCGAGAAATGAGAATGGCTGAGGCAAAATACTTGGCTCATTGCCATTTGAATGCGCAACAGATCGCATTGATGGCTGCGGATCGGGATGAGGATCCATGAACTCGTCGCTGAATTATTGGTTAATGGGCATCGGTTTTCTGATGACCACAGCTGGGGCTATGGGGATTCATGTTTTTTCTCGCTTCAACGGCGGCGAGTTGGAACGTTATTGTCGGTTGCGACGAAACCGCGAACGTTTCGGTGAGATTCTCGATCAACATGAGCAGGTTACGACTTCGGCCTACTATGTCCATTTGCTAGGACTCTGTGCGTTTCTGCCGGGGTCGGCGTGGTGGATTGCCGCTTCGCAAGCCAGTAGTCAAAGCTCTGATTCGGTGGGTTGGACGATGTTGCTTTGGCAAGTCGTCTTGGCCCTTCTTGGGCTGTTGTTGATTTTGGGTGTTAGTTCATGGTTGCCAAGAGCCGTGGCCCGGGCGGCACCAGCGAGTTTCATTTACTACACTTGGCCTTTGTGGAAAATCATTGGTTCGCTGATTTCGCCATTGGCAGCGATAGGCTCGCTTTTTGAAGCAGTCGGCTTTCGGCTTCGCGATGAAAAACGTGATGAACACTTTGAAGAAGAGTTGTTGGAAGATGAGATTCGTACCAAAATTGCGGCAGGGCAGCGTGAAGGTTTGGTGGGCGTCGGTGTTGGCGAGATGATTGCGGGGGTGATGAACCTCGATGAAGAAGATGTGACACGAATTATGACGCCGCGGAGTGCCGTCGATGCGCTCGATATCGATCTTCCTTGGCAAGATATCCTCAAGACTGTGTCTGAAACCGGGCGAACGCGTCTCCCCGTCTATCGGGAAACACCGGACAACATCATTGGTATTCTGTATGCCAAAGATCTGCTTCCCATTTTGTCTGCAGATAGGCCGATACCGTCGCTTAGTTCACTCCTTCGCAAGCCTTGGTTTGTCCCCGATACCAAGCAAGTAGATGAGTTGTTGCGAGACTTTTTGCATAATCGCAATCACATCGCCATCGTGCTCGATTCTTTTCATCAGTTTGTGGGGGTGGTAACAATTGAAGATGCGTTAGAGCAAATTGTGGGTGAGATTGCGGATGAATTGGATGAAGAGGTCGCCAACCAAATTCGCGTTGTCGATAATGGGGAAAGCGTTGACTCGGAAGGCATTGTTACCATTGACGACCTCAATAAACGGTTTGGCTGGAATTTGCCCGAGTCGGACGACTACGATACGATTGGGGGATTGATCATCAGTCGGATGGGTGTCATTCCGCCGGAAGCAACGAAACTCCAGGTGGGAGGGATTCAGATGGAAGTTACGCGGGCGACAAAACGTCAGGTCATTCGGGTTCGTTTGAAATATGTAGGTAAGAGCCAAGGCGTTCCGGCGTAATCGTTAAATCGGTTTACGGTTTCCCATCTTCACGTATTGGTAGAGGTGATAGGGACAAAGGTTCACGTTCTGAGCGATTGTGAGCCAATCCGATAATCGGAATCGAAATAGAGGTCCCAAAGTTCTGCTAGGGTCAATTGTCGATAGACGACTAAGAGAATACACTGCTGCGTGAAGCGAAATTTGCTCGCCTTTTTCAATTGCCCTCGCGTTTTCTTCCAAGACCGTTTGGAGTTCTAGCTCATGTCGAATACCAGTTCCAAGGAAAACCAATCGCTCCCTGCTGCCCGGTTGACTTTGGAGGACAAGAGTTACGAATTCCCAACCCTTATTGGGACAGAAAACGAGAAGGCCATCGATATTTCGGCTCTGCTGAAGAACACCGGTTACGTTACCTTGGACGAAGGTTATGTAAATACTGGCGCAACGACCAGCGACATTACATTTCTCGATGGCGATAAAGGTGTTTTGCGATATCGCGGCTATCCAATTGAGGAGCTGGCCGTCCATTGCGATTTCGTTGAGGTCAGCTATCTGTTGGTCTACGGGGAACTCCCTGACAAGTCCCAATTGGAGGACTTCAAGGAGAGCATTCGCCGTCACACGATGCTGCATGAGGATATGCGGAGCTTCTATAACGGCTTCCCACGCGACGCGCACCCGATGGCGATTTTGTCTTCGGTGGTTGGAGCTCTCTCGACGTTTTATCAAGATTCATTGGATGTTCATGATCCAGACCAAATTTCGATTTCCATTCATCGGTTGATGGCAAAATTGCCTACGATTGCAGCTTACAGCTTCAAGAAGCACACCGGTCAGCCTTTCATTTATCCGCAAAACAGCTTGGGTTACTGTGAAAACTTTTTGCGAATGATGTTTGCCGTTCCCAGCGAGCCATATGAGCCAGATCCTGATTTTGTGTCGGCTTTGAATTTATTGTTAGTGGTTCACGCAGATCACGAACAGAACTGCAGCACTTCTACGGTGCGCATGGTCGGTTCATCAAACGCCAATTTGTTTGCCTCGATTTCGGCTGGTATTTGTGCTTTGTGGGGGCCATTGCACGGTGGTGCAAACGAAGCTTGCGTGCAAATGCTTCAGCAAATTGCCGATGATGGTGGGAATGTCAAAAAGTATGTCGACATGGCGAAAGATAAGAAAAGCAATTTCCGTTTGATGGGCTTTGGGCATCGTGTTTATAAAAATTACGACCCAAGAGCAAAAATTATCAAGGCCGCCTGTGATCGTTTGTTGGCGAAGCTGCATTTGAATGATCCATTGTTTGAAGTGGCGCAGCAATTGGAAGAAGTTGCTTTGAAGGATCCCTATTTCGTCGAGCGCAAGCTATATCCGAACGTCGATTTCTATTCGGGCGTTATTTATCGTGCGATGGGGATTCCAGAGCAGATGTTCACGGTGCTTTTCGCAATGGGACGTTTGCCTGGCTGGATTGCGCATTGGCTCGAAATGCACCGTTCGCCCGGTAAGAAGATTTGTCGCCCCCGACAAATTTATACAGGTCCGACGATTCGCCCATTCGTTCCGCTTGGCAAGCGATAGTCGCAAAAGTCGTTATTTGTGGCGGCGATGAGCCCTACCGATTTTCATCGCCGCACTCTACAATTCGGGATTCTCATTTCCATCATGAATATGAGTGGGAGTTCCTAACGATGAACGATGAACGCATACTGGTTCTCGATTTCGGCTCGCAATACGCACAGTTAATCGCACGTCGCGTTCGCGAACATAATGTTTACTGCGAAATCGTTCGTGCGGACATTTCCATTGAAGCCGTCAAACGCCGGCAACCCAAGGGGATTATCTTTTCGGGTAGCCCTTCGAGCGTTTATGAAAAAAGCTCGCCGCGTTGCCAGCGAGAACTGTTGGACCTGGGCATTCCCATTCTGGGTATCTGTTATGGAATGCAATTGACTTGCCATCTCTTGGGTGGGCAAGTTCAAAACTCGACCCATCGGGAATTTGGCCGTGCAAGCTGCGAAGTATTCGGGAAGAATGGCCTGACCGATGGCTTACCCGATGAAATGGAAGTTTGGATGAGCCATGGTGATAAGGTGGTCGAATTGCCTGATGGATTTCAGGCGATAGCCAAGACGGCCACTTGTCCCTATGCGGCCATGAAACATGAAACGAAGCCGATCTATGGTTTGCAGTTCCATCCTGAAGTAACACACACGCCGATGGGGAGTGCGTTGTTACATAATTTTCTTTACAAGATATGTCATTGCGAAGGTACGTGGCATATCGGTGACTTTGCCGCTCATGCGATTGATTCGATGCGTGAACGCGTTGGCAAAGATCGCGTGATTTGCGGCTTGTCAGGAGGTGTGGACAGCGCTGTTACTGCTGCCCTGCTCTATCGAGCCATCGGTTCGCAGTTATCGTGTATCCTCGTTGACAACGGCTTGCTCCGTAAAGACGAACAGCGAGCTGTGATCGGTGAATTTACCAACCACTTCAAAACGGATTTGCATGTGGTGGAAGGTGAAGCACGCTTTCTCGGGTCTTTAGCAGGCATTACGGATCCCCAAGAGAAACGCCGTCGAATCGGTTATGACTTCATCGAATGTTTCAAGGATGAAGCTCGCAAGATTAAGGATGCGAAATATTTGGCGCAAGGTACGCTTTATCCCGACGTGATTGAAAGTGGCGCTGCTCCTGATGGACCTGCTGCAACAATTAAGTTACACCACAACGTCGGCGGCTTACCCGAGCAACTTGGGTTCGAGTTGGTTGAACCGCTGAGAGATCTATTCAAAGATGAAGTGCGACGGTTGGGGATCGAGCTTGGGTTGCCCGAACACCTTGTTTGGCGTCATCCTTTCCCTGGGCCTGGTTTAGCTGTTCGATGTCTGGGCGAAGTGACCAAGCCCAGATTGGATATCCTGCGTGATGCCGATGAGATTTTGCTTGAAGAGATTCGGAACGCTGGCTTGTACCGCCAAACGTCCCAGGTTTTTGCGGTCTTGTTACCTGTTCAAAGCGTCGGGGTGATGGGAGATGCAAGAACATATGACAGTGCGGTTGTGATTCGTTCGGTCAATACGGATGACTTCATGACGGCCGATTGGAGCCGTCTCCCCTATGACTTGTTAGCCCGCATCAGCACTCGAATCATCAACGAGGTGCGCGGCGTGAATCGTGTTTGTTATGACATCAGTTCCAAACCACCAGCCACGATCGAGTGGGAATAGATAACTATGAGTCGACAATATATTTTTACGATCGAACATCTGACCAAGAAGCATGGTCAAAAAGAGGTCCTCAAAGATATTTGGCTTGCCTTCTATCCAGGGGCCAAAATCGGCGTGCTCGGTAGCAACGGCGCCGGTAAGAGTACCTTGCTGCGTATCATGGCGGGGGTCGATAAAAACTTTGATGGCGTGGCACGCCTTGCCCCAGGTTTTTCGGTGGGCTATCTATCGCAAGAACCACAGCTGAATCCGAATAAAGACGTACAAGGTAATGTGGCTGAGGCTGTATCCGAGCGACGAGCTATCCTCGATCGATACAATGAGATCTCGATGAAGCTTGGCGAAGTTACTGATGATAACGAAATGCAAAAGCTTTGTGATGAAATGGCAAAGTTGCAGGATATCATTGATACCGCCAATCTCTGGGATCTAGATCGGCAAGTCGAACTGGCAATGTCGGTTATGAACTTGCCCCCCGGCGATGCTGACGTGACCAAGCTGTCTGGCGGTGAGCGTCGTCGCGTTGCTCTTTGTCAGCTTTTGATTCGTCAGCCCGATTTATTGTTGCTGGACGAACCTACGAACCATTTGGATGCGGAATCAATTCAATGGTTGGAGCAACATTTGGCACAGTATCCAGGAACCGTGGTGGCAGTGACCCACGATCGTTATTTCTTGGATAACGTGGCTAAGTGGATTTTGGAATTGGATCGTGGTCAGGGCATACCATGGGAAGGAAACTATTCTTCTTGGTTGGAACAAAAGCAGAAACGTTTGCAATTGGAACAGAAGCAAGCAGCTGCTCGCCAGAAGACGTTGGCACGCGAATTGGAATGGATCCGAATGGCGCCGCGAGCGCGACAAGCCAAGAGCAAAGCGCGTTTGGCGGCTTACGAAAAACTGGCATCGGAACAATTTGAGGAACGGCCAGAAGAATTGGAAATTCAAATTCCTCCAGGCAAACATTTAGGTGAATTGGTCATCGAAGCCGACAAGCTCAAAAAGGTCTATGGCGATCGAGTGATTTTCGAAAATCTCTCGTTTAGATTGCCGGCCGGTGGAATTGTTGGCGTGATTGGCCCCAACGGCGCCGGTAAGACCACTCTGTTTCGTTTGATGACAGGTCAAGAAAAACTCGATGCTGGAGCGATGAAAGTCGGTCCAACCGTGGAGTTTGGGTATGTCGATCAAAGCCGTGATTCGCTCAAGGGAGAGAATTCGGTTTATCAAGAGATCAGTGGTGGCAACGACCTTTTGGAAATGGGTGGACGGAAAATCAACGCGCGAGCGTATGTCTCGCGATTCAATTTCCGCGGACCGGACCAAGAGAAAAAGGTTGGAGATTTGTCGGGTGGAGAACGCAATCGCGTTCATCTCGCCAAGTTGCTAAGAAAAGGTTGCAATTTATTGCTCCTCGACGAACCAACCAACGAC
>JBILTA010000094.1:0-11889 GCA_044371785.1 Pirellulaceae bacterium
ACGCAACCGCTGTCAGTGCTTTCTCACCACCACTCAACAACGAATTACTCAAGGCAGTTTTGCCCGGTGGTGTCGCAATGATCTCCACACCTGGCTCACGCTCTTCATTGCCCTCAATTAACACCAAGTCTGCATTGCCACCGCCAAAGCTCTTGCGATACAGCATTTGGAAATTGGTACGAATTGCTTCCAATGTTTCCTGGAATAGTTTGCGACTATCTTGATCAATTCGCTGAATGATTTTTTCTAATCCCTCTTTGCCATTCTTCAAATCTAAATACTGACTATTCAGTTCATCAAACTTCTGCTGCTCCTGATCCAACTCGTGCAAAGCTTCCATGTTAACAGCACCCACCGACGCAATGTCTTGTCGCAACTTGCTCGCTTCTTCTTCCGCTACAGCTCTATTTTCTAAAGCTTCCGTCGATGTCACCAAATTCTCGTCACCCAAGTCCAACGCATAATCTTCTTGCATACGTTGACGTAACTGATTGCCATTCATCTGATGGCGCTCAAGCTCGGACATCATCTTGGCAATCTGGTCGTTCAGTTTATTCTGTTTGCGTTCGAGACTTTCCTTTTCTTTTTGCTCTGCTTGGCGTCGAGATCGCACACCCTGCGCTTGTACAGCCATCGCCGCCATTTGGTCTGCATGTTGTTCTTTCGCTCGTGTCAAATACGCAATCTGGGAGGTGTGCTCCAAGATTTGGAGATCGATGCGAGTTGTCTTGTGTTCATGGTCGATCAACTGCTGTCGAACTTCCACCACCGCTTGCTGCCGCTCATCTTGATCGCGCGTGACTTGTTTTAAAATAGATTCAAGATGGTCGAGTCTCTGTTCGCACTTCGCCATCTCCACACGGCGATCCAAAGCCACCTGTTGCAGCTTCTTGCGCTCCGTCTCCATTCCCTGCGCACCATCCTGCGCCTTTTGGAGCTGGCTCTCTAACTCACCCACCACTTCACGCAAACGAGCTTGCTCAGTCTGTGCAGTCCGCAAAGCTTCCATAACCAATTGTTGCTGCTCAGTCGCTTCACTTACTTCATGATGAGCGGAACGACGGACCGATTCCAATTGTTGTAACCGAAAACGTGCACTATCGGCCACCAGCTTTTGTTGAGCACGGGCTTCTTGTCGAGCTCGATTGGACTGATCGAGTCGACGAAGCTGTCGTGCTGTTTGATCAATATTGTCCTGAAGCCGTTCGATCTCTTGATGAGCGGTTCGCAGTTGATACGAGTAATGTTGAATCTCGTTGCGTGCCGCCAACATTTCGCTGCGTCGAGCGACTAGTCCAAGCGTTGCTTGGGCTGCACCGATGGTAACGGTGCCATCGCTGTCGATCAGTTGGCCTGCTGCCGTAACAAAGCGAAGGCCGGCACCGCGAAAGTGATTTAGATCTAACGCAGTGGCCAAAGTATCAACAAACCAAGTTGTCCCAAGCAAATGACGCATCAACGTTTCATACTCAGGAGCGAAATGAACCAATCGATCCGCTCGCCCAATAACACCGCGCAGTCCGTCCAGTTGGATTCGATCTCCCATGCGACGCGTAGGAATTCGGTCCAGACGCAATAAGGTTACCTTGCCATCAACCTGTAATTCGCCATCGCGAATTGCATGTAACAATTGGGCATCCGATAATACGATCGCTTGTGACATGCCACCTAATGTAACGTCCACTAGCGGAGCTAGATGGATGTCGACCTCGATCATTTCAGCCACGATACCGCGAATGCTATTCCAAGGTGCGGCGTTCTCTTCTTTGGATAGCTGCAAAAGTCGTTTGGTCCCCAGCCCAACACCATCTTGCTGCCGATCGAGTTCTTCCAGAACAACGAGACGCTCGCGAGCCCCTTCCAGACGCCCCTGCAAGGCGGCAGCGTCTTCTTGCCGACGTGACAGCACTTTACGAGCCTCTTCCAGTTGATGCTGGGCAGCATCAAACAGTTGTTGGGCTTCTTCCGCACCAACTGATAGCTCTTGTAGTTTGGTTTCAGCCTGTTGGGCTTCGATTTTGGCTTCCTGCTCATTTAGGTCCGCTTTTTCAAGCTTGCGTTGCAGGCCGCTCAAAAGTTTCTGTAATTCGGCTAATTGCGATTCTTGTCCTGAGATCAAGATGTTCTGCTGGGAGGCTTCATGCAAATGATCAAGATATCGCTTGCGGGTTACGTCGAGCTCGCTTTGGAATGCCTGTGCTTTCGTCTCGACATCTTGCAATTCATGGGCTGCCAAATCCGACTTTTGTCTCGCTTGAGCGACTGCCTGACGTGCCAGCAACACCTCATCATGCATCTGCGAGACCTGGACCTGAGCCACATCTGCTTTTTGTCGCAAAGCCAGTAACTTGTTGCGGATCCGACCAATCTCTTCGTCGCATTCTTGACGACGTTGCCACTGCGATTTCTGCTGACTGTTCACTTCAACCAAATTTTGCTGCGTGTTGCGGAGGAGTTGTTCCACTCCCCCCGCTTCACGACCAATTTCGTGTAATTCGAGCTCGGTCGATTGAATTCTTGAAAGGCAATTGGTCAGCGTTTCGCTCAGATGAGTCTCATCTTTGCGCAGCGATTCCAAATCGCGTTCCACTTTTTCGCATTGGGCGACAATGGCCTTCCAATCCGCGACCGCCATTTGGGTTCGCAGAATCTGCAATCGATCATTCATCGCCCGATAGCGTTGCGCTTTGCTCGCTTGGGACTGAAGACGATGAAGACGCTCTTCCATTTCGCGAACTAAGTCGCTCAATCGCAACAAGTTTTGCTCTACTCGCTGCAATCGCCGTTCTGCTTCAACTCTTTTGGCTTTGTAGCGGCTGATGCCTGCTGCTTCTTCAAAAATAACACGTCGATCTTTCGCAGATGCTTGCAGCATACGATCGACTTTGCCTTGTTCGATCAAGCTGTAAGCGTCAACACCGACACCTGTACCGCGAAAGAGATCTTTGATGTCCTTCAAGCGGCAGGGCTGGCCGTTAATGAGATACTCCCCTTCCCCGCTGCGATAGACACGGCGAGTTACATGCACTTCAGGAGTGTCTACTGGAAAACTGTTTTGACTGTTGTCAAAGACCAGAGTAGCTTCAGCCGTATTGGCTGGTTTACGCGAACCTCCCGCAGCGCCCTTAAAGATAACGTCAGCCATGTCCTGGCCACGTAACGCTTTGGCGCTTTGTGCGCCAAGCACCCACTTGATCGCGTCCACGACATTGGACTTACCGCTGCCGTTTGGACCAACGATTACCGTGATCCCATCGGGAAACTCAAAGCGAGTTTTCTCGGCGAAACTCTTAAAGCCAGCTAGTTCTAAGGCCTTCAGCATTGCAGTATCGCCTACCTCACCCCTTCCTCGCGAACACTTGCGATCGATTAGCGAAGTGTGGAGGGTTCCTTATCGCTATTGGTTTCCGTCTCTTTACTGCTTCCCCAGCTCGTCCACGAACGGATATCCCACCAAGGATGCGCTTTCACTTCGAGAACTTCCGCTTCCTCTGCTTCGATTTCTTCGGAAGTGCCGGATTCGTTCGTTTCTTCATTTTCATCGACGATCTCGATCTCTTCGATGGGAAGATCATCCGCTCCACCGTTGGGCGCTAATTCCCAAGGCGATGCTGCAGCAGGTTGATTTCGATTGAAGGTTCGGCCTGCAACCGGACGTGGATTGACAACCACTGGATAAGGGATGGCATTTTCAGCCGAAGCAGCCATGATCGCTAACATCACATCGCCATAGGTCGCTCCAACTTCTACTAAGCCATGTATCATTCCCGTCAATGACATCGGAACAAGCTGAATTCGGTCCGCAGCTCCTGGCTCAAAGCGGCTAATACGTAGTTCGCCCGATGGATCTGGACGTAACAAGATACGGCTATTCACTCGAATAAACGTTGAAATACGAAGTGGTGGATCATCACCGAAAATCGCTATTTCCGGATACTTCGACAGCGAAAATGCAATAACGGGCGTGTCCTTCGTCGGTATTTGCACGACGCGGGTGACTTCACCCATCTGAATTCCGCGAATCGATGGCTCACGTGGATCTCTCTCTCGCAAGGCGCACAAGGCTCCATAACGAACTTCAGGATCCGGTACCTGCATCAACCGAATCAGCGCTTCTTGAGCTTCAAAATGATCCAAACTGGTTAAGCCATTTAGCGTCATGGCTCGAAAAGCGGGCTGCGTGATCGTTAATTGTTCAAGGGTATCTACACAGCGACGATCGTTCAGATACGCCAATGCATGAGAACAATAAAATCGGATTTCGTCGTTACCCGAAATCATTCCTTCTACCAACGCAGGTATGCCTTCCTTGCCAATGGCTTCAAGCTGCAAACTTGCGCGACGAGCTGTTGTTGGTTCTTGCAATTGGCGACGACATAATTCTAAACGCGCCGCTTTATCGCTCGCCTTCTCGGAGAAACCGAGCGACATAATGACATTCATATAGTGTTGCGGATCAAGACGATACTTGGGATCAAGACCTATCTCAATCATTTGATCACGCTTGGGTACAGCCGCCCCTCTGCGAGTCGAACCATCATATCTAAAGAATCGTTCATTGATCGATTTCGATACGGCTGCGGCGGTAAACACGTGGCTGAAGTCATCGTTGATCAATAGTGACAATCCGCGCGAGACCGTCATTCGTCCACCACCAGGGATCACACCACGCAATTGCTTCAGCGACTCCACCTTTAAGGTTGCGTCCGATTCGGTTACTAAACTGCCCGATCCAAGACCAAAAACATCACTTTGACGCAAGGTTCCACCAAGCGTGCGAAATTCCCGCAACCGAGTAGGCAACAACTGACCACTTTGCAAACTCTTCGCATCCGAAATTTCAGATGTTTTTATCACTAAATCAATTCGTTCGTCCCTCTGAATCGCAGGGGGAACCCATGCCGAAACCATGACCAATGCGGTCGTCGGGGAAGCGATCAACTCATCGGATTTGGGAATTTCGTGGGTGCGAATCTCTTGGAGTAGAGTGGTACGCTGTTCGCTAGGTCGCGGGTCGCCACCGGTATTCGGCAAATTGGCAACCAACCCCACACCCTGAACTTTGGCTAGATGCAAGCCTCGGGCCACTGCGATTTCGCCAATAATATGCGGTCTTTCTTCGCTCTCCATGACCTCACGGATTTCGTCACCCTTCTTTTGAAGCTCGGTGCGCTCATCCTTCTTGAACCACGGCATAACACAGCCCGTCGTTCCAATAAGCACCATCATGGCCGTTGCCAACTGTCGTTTGCGGCGGGTCATCAAGACATCCTTGACTTGGACCTGGGAGAACTCGAAGAAAATACACGCCCTGACTTCTAGAATTCTGAGCGATTAGGGTCAAGATCGATTCGTTGCTTGACGGGGCCCCCTCTTACAGTTCACACTATATACCTGGGTAACGCCCAGAAACTATTTCTCCAATCTTCCTGCCCCACCCGTCTCTCCCCTTCAACCACTGAACTCCGCTTATAACTCGTGAGAACGATTCAGTTGAGATTTTTATGATATCTTCCCACCACAGAATTTTCTTTTGCTGTTTGATGCTAGCATTCAATGCGGGCACTAACTTTACCCTGGCCCAAAATGGTGAATCCAACCCCAAGGATCCACAAGCCAACAACCAACTCTACGCCGAAAAAATTCGCCCCCTGCTAGACAAACATTGCACTCAATGTCATGGCAGCGAAGAACAAGGAGGTGGACTGAAGTTAGATAGCATTGCCTCGATGACTCTAGGTGGTGATTCGGGAACTGCTATCAAACCCAACGATGCCGCAGCTAGCCTCTTATGGCAACGAGTTTCATCCGTTAATCCGGATGAAAGAATGCCTCCTGAAGGGGCTGGTTTATCAGCCGCGGAACTGGAGTCGCTTAAAGCTTGGATTCGCAACGGTGCCACCGGACGTGATCAACCTCCACAAAATAATTCTGGCTGGGATGAGCGATTGGCTCATTGGGCCTGGAAGCCGATGCAATATCACTCCGCCCCTCTCAATCTCCAACAAGCGAACGTGCTCCACTCACCTGTCGATGCTTGGATTGCCGCTAAGTTGGCCGAACATGATTTGCAATTTTCGCCACCCGCCGACAAGCAAACTTGGTTGCGGCGAGTCTACTTCGATCTCATCGGACTCCCTCCCTCACCCGATGATGTCGCTGCATTCTTGGCCGATGAGGACCCCAATGCGATGGGAAAAGTGGTGGATCGTTTGTTGGCCAATCCACGCTACGGCGAACGGTGGGCTCGACATTGGCTCGATGTCGTCCATTACGGTGACACCCATGGTTACGACAAAGATAAGCCGCGTCCCAATGCGTGGCCCTATCGTGATTATGTCATACGAGCTTGGAATGAAGACCGACCTTATGCTCAATTTATTCAGCAACAACTCGCCGGAGATACATTGCCGATCGATCCAGCTGTTGGCTTAAATTCAGCTGACAACATCGAAGCTTTAGGATTCATCGCGGCAGGACCATGGGACTTCATCGGACATGCCGAAGTTCCCGAAACCAAGACCGATGGCAAAATCGCTCGACATCTCGATCGAGATAACATGGTGGCAACCGCTATCGGAACATTCAGTAGCATCACGATTCAATGTGCGCAATGCCATAATCATAAGTTCGATCCGTTCACCCAGTCTGACTACTATGCAATGCAAGCCGTGTTCGCTGCACTCGATCGCTCGGATCGTACGTATTACGCAGATCCTCAAATTGAACAACAAGTTTTAGCTCTAAACCATGAATTAGCATTGGTTCTTGATCAGCTCAAACGACATCAAGCAGAAGTTCAGAAGGTGACGGGCGAACAACTTGGCCCTATCGAGTCCTCCATCCTTGATTTAACCAGTCCATTGAAAGGGCAACTTCCAGTTGAATATGGCTATCACAGTCAGATTTCGGCAGATGCGAAGAGTTTAAAATGGGTTCAAGTGGATCTCGGTGAACCGACATTGATAGAGCATCTTCGCCTACATCCATGTTACGACGATTTCAATTCGATCGGAGCAGGCTTTGGGTTTCCGCTCCGTTGGTTAGTGCGTGGTTCTAATGAGCCAGATTTCAAGACTTCCGTCGAATTGGCAAACTACGCCACGACCGACTTCGAAAATCCAGGTTGGTGTCCGATCGATATCGATTGTCGTGCCCTGTCCCCTGAGCATCGAACCGTTCGTTATGTTCGAATCGAAGCCGATAGGTTGGTCGAGCGCTCTAAAGATTTTATCTTGGCATTGGCAGAGCTGGAGATCTTCAATGCTGCGGACATGAATCTTGCTTTAAACAAATCGGTAACGGCATTGGATTCCATTGAAGCAGGTCCACGGTGGGGAACAAAGAATCTTGTCGATGGCAAATCTCCGTCAGGTGTTGTTGCGGCTCAATTAGCCCAACTCTTTCAAACGAAAACTGAGCTAATTGCGAAAGCGATTCCCGTTGCACTGAAAGAAAATGGGCTCAGCTTGCTAGGCCAAGAGAAGCAGATTCGCAGTAAGTTAGCGGAGTTGCCACCTCCTCAACGCGTTTTTGCGGGGACTGTGCACTCCGGGTCAGGAGCATTTCGAGGAACTGGGCCCGATGGTGGTAAACCGCGGCCTATCTACCTTCTAGCGCGAGGTAACGTGACACAACCTGGCCGTGAGGTCGGCCCCAATGCGCTGGCTGGACAATTTGGATTACCCGACTTTTTTCAGTTGCCCGAGAACCATTCCGAAGCGGAACGACGGGCCGCACTGGCTCAATGGCTCATACATCCCGCTCATCCTTTGACTTGGCGATCGATGGCCAATCGTTTATGGCAGTATCATTTCGGACGAGGCATTGTGGATACTCCCAATGATTTTGGACGTATGGGGGGCCTCCCTAGTCACCCCGAATTACTGGACTTTCTCGCACTCGAGCTTCGCGATGCTCAATCGATCAAAAAACTTCAACGTCAAATGATCATGACAACGGCGTATCAACAGAGTTCGGTTATGCACAATCCCCAAGCGATGGCGATCGATTCACAAAATGTCCTGTTGTGGCAACAGACGAGACGCAAATTGGAAGCGGAATCAGTACGCGACGCAGCCTTAGTTGCCAGTGGATGTCTCGACTTGAGAATGGGGGGGGAAGGATATCAAGATTTTGTTGTGGAGCACCCCGAACATTCGCCACATTATGAATACGATTTGGCAAACCCTAGCGATGCAAAGACGTTTCGAAGGAGCATCTATCGTTTTATCGTACGTTCTCAATTGCAACCTTTTATGACATTGCTTGATTGCGCAGACCCTTCCATTCGCGTTGATCGACGCAATGAAACTGTGTCTGCAACCCAAGCCCTAACGATGCTCAACAATGGTTTCATGTTGGAGCAAGCCAAGCGGTTTGCCGCACGTCTACGCTTCGAGTTTCCTGAGAAAAATGATGAGGCGATGGCCATTCGGGTCTTCGAACTAGCTCTTTCGCGCAAGCCAACTCCTGATGAAGCTCAAACGGTGCGACGTTATGCGGAAAAACATGGCTGGGAAAATGCTTGTCGAGTTATTTTTAATCTCAATGAATTCTCCTTCGTTGATTGAGGTCCACTACCATGCAAAATATCAACTCAGTTTACGATGGTATGCAGAATATCGACCGCAGAAGCTGGTTGTCACGAGTCGGTAACGGTTTCGGCGGTTTAGCACTGGCCAGCATGCTAGCTCAGGATGGCTTGTCAAGTGATGAGCAAACGTCGGAAAATGTTCATGCTTCGATCGTGTATCCGCGCAAGGTAAAGCGAGTTATTCAGTTGTTTATGGCTGGAGCTGCAAGCCATATTGACTTATTCGATTACAAACCTCAATTGATCAAGCATCATGGTAAACCAAGTAATTTTGGCGAGCCGGTAGAAGCGTTCCAAGATGGACTTGGTCCATGGTTGAAACCTGTCTGGGATTTCAAAGCGTACGGCAAGTCAGGGAAGATGCTTAGCGACACCGTCGAGCCATTGGGGAAAGTGGTTGATCAGCTGGCATTCATTCATAATCTAGTGACGACCAGCGGAGTGCATTCGGCGGCAACATTGTTGCAAGCGACTGGCTTTCAAACGCCCGGTTTTCCAGGTGCTGGATGTTGGATCAGTTACGCTCTCGGCTCAATGAATGACAACTTGCCAACGTTTGTCGTGTTGCCCGATCATCGCGGATTCGCATCCAACGGTGTAAAAAATTGGGATGCCTCTTTCCTTCCCACACAACATAGTGGTACGGTTATCTTTCCGGGTAAGCCGTCGCCCATTACGGACCTAAATCCGCATCCAGGGGCCGATTTTGTAACTGCCACCGGCGAGGTGGAAGCACGCGAAACGTTGGCTCTTCTCAATCGCCAGCATGCCCGTCAACGCGTTGACGATCCGCGACTGGAAGCCAGAATTCGAAGTTATGAACTTGCCGGCCGTATGCAAGTGGCTGCACCTGAAGCGCTAGATTTAAGCCAAGAGCCGCAATACATACTGGATATGTATGGCGTGCAACCTGCCGGCAAACAATGGCCTTCGGAAATCAACGCTCCGGAAGAGGCGCATCATTTTGGTACAAAATGTTTGGTTGCGCGACGTCTAATCGAACGCGGCGTGCGTTTCGTACAAATATGGAGTGGCAATGACAACGGCTTTCCTCGTAGAAACTGGGATTCTCATGAAGACATTCGCCGCGATCATGGTCCATTAGCGATGGGGATGGCTGTCGGTGCAACGGCCTTGATTCAAGATTTGCAACAACGCGGCTTGCTAGAAGATACGTTAATTCTGTGGACCACCGAATTCGGTCGCATGCCCTCCTCACAAGGTGGCGTGGGCCGTGATCATAACCCCTATGTTTTTACCAATTGGTTGTGCGGGGCTGGGATCAAACCGGGGGTTACGTATGGTGAAAGCGATGAATGGGGATATAAGCCCCTTGATCGAAGCAAACCAACAAAAGTCTACGATGTTCATGCTACCATACTGAAACTCATGGGAATCGAACATACAAAACTCACATGGCGACATAATGGCATTGATCGCCGGTTAACCGACGTGCATGGACATCCCATCGAAGATATAATGAGTTGATGATTGATGTCTGCTATTAATCTAGGGCGATGAGTTTTCTTCAGAAGTTGAGCTGTGTGGGTTGTGAAAAGTTTTCGATGGTGGTTAATTCTTGCATTTGCAGTCTTTATGGCACGGCCATCGAGCAAACGTTGTACTATGTGTGTTGATCCTGGGGGGAATTGCGTCTTACCATCGCAGGCGACCGAACCGTTTGATCCATTAAAGCAAACGCTGCACGCCCCCACAGTGGATACAAAATTTGACTTGAATTGGAAGAGCTTCGGAGAGTTGTCGAAAGGTCGTTCTATATCTTCCGCCTCCAGCGAAACAACTCCCGAATCAATGGGTAAGCAAGCTCAAACGCTTGTGCAGCCAAACCTCTGATTTCTATCGCCTTTACCAGGTTTGCACATTGAGCCTATTTGGGGCACGAACTAACCTTGGACCTAATTCACCTATCGTGTTGCTAGAGAGAGATTTTTATAATGCGTTTGGCAGCCCTTTTATCAATTGGTTTGTTTCTCTTTCCATGTGGAGTCGTAGAAGCTCAAACTCAACAGGCTCTCAAAAAAGTAGGCCAACCGATTCGTGCATTATTGGTCACGGGTGGATGTTGTCATGATTATCCGCGACAAAAACAAATCCTGACTAAAGGTGTGTCTGCTCGGGCCAATATCGAATGGGTAGTCGTACATCAAGGTGGCACCGCGACTAATTCGGAAATCCCACTCTACACCGATCCCAATTGGGCTGAAGGTTTTGATGTGGTCGTTCATAACGAGTGTTTCGCGGATGCAAAGGACCCTGCCTGGTTAGCTCGCGTTCTTGAGCCACATCGTAAAGGCGTGCCCGCTGTTCTCATTCATTGTGCAATGCACTGTTATAGAACTGGAAATGACGATTGGTTTGAGTTCTGTGGGGTCCAATCACCAGGGCACGGACCACATTATTCTTACACCGTCGATAATAAAAATGCAGTTCATCCCATCATGAAAGGCTTTGGCGCAGATTGGACCGTTCCGAAAGGTGAACTCTATCACACGATCAAGTTGTTCCCAAATACGACGGTACTGGGAACAGCCAAACGCAACGACAATCAAGAAGAACAAGTTTGTGTTTGGACCAATCAATATCACAACACTCGAGTATTTGGGACGACCATTGGACATTACAACGAGACAATGGCCGACCCAAAGTATCTCGATATGCTCACACGCGGAATTTTATGGAGCGTTTATGGTGACGACTTTCCGGAATTGAATGAAGTCTCCACAGAGTTAACGAATGAAGTGCAAGCGATAGCACGTGGCGAAAAGGATAATTTGCAACCGAGTTCGGGAAAATGTTGTGGTGAAGGAAATGTGTTGTTGGGGCAAAAGGCAACGGCGAGCAGCGAAGAAGCTTCGAAACAGAACTTTGCCAATCGGGCAGTCGATGGTGATGCGCGAACACGTTGGTGCAATAACGGTGGGGGCAGCGGAGCGTGGCTACAGATTGACTTACCGCAACCTACCAAGATCACTTCATTTCGAATTCATTGGGAACAGGAAGCGGCTTATAGCTACCGCGTTGAGGGCACCAACGGTGGCAAAGAGTGGATAACACTCGTCGAGCAAAAACAAAATAAAAAGGTCGAGCGCATCGTTAGTCATTCAATCGACGCGACCGAATTAACCGCGATCAAGATCGTTTTTCTGGGATCTAGCACTGGCGTGTGGGGAAGTATTTGGGAAGTGGAAGCCTATGACGGAGTACTCCCCGCACTGCCAGAGGGAATTGCTAACTCCAACAGTCCTGCTGCTAAGTTAGGCGACATACAGATT
>JBILTA010000004.1:0-32122 GCA_044371785.1 Pirellulaceae bacterium
CGGTGAGTGACCGTTCGGTCGCAATCGATTTACGCAAAAATGACGCTTCCCTGGAAGTCAATTTTCGCAAACGATCCTGGTGGACCAATGCGGATAATCACGTAGATGTGAATCGCGATCGATATGTGACCCCAATTGATGCCCTTGTTGTCATCAATCATCTCAACCGTACTGGTCCACAGAGCTTTGGAACAGCCAGTTCGAATCAAGCCTACGCCAGTAGCGCGGTGGACACCAACGGTGATTCCAACCTAACAGCGACCGATGCTTTGGTCGTTATCAACTATTTGAATCGTGGCTGACCCGTTCTATTGCGACTTGCCATCCCACCATTGATCGAGCGATTGACGCAGCACTTCGACAACTTGAGGTTGGGTTTGGCGAAGATCGGATTGTTCGAATGGATCTTTCGTGATCTCAAACAATTCGACCAGTCCATTGACTTCGTTTTGAGGCGCAGGGACGATCAGTTTCATATCGTCTTGAATGATCCAACGCCAACGCAAGTTCGCACTTGGATGATCGATATCTACTGCGTTGTGTGTGAAGCATTCACCGTAAATGGACTTTCGTTTGGCGACGGCTTTCGCGTCCATTAAGTTGATACCCTGCATATCTTCGGTTGGCTGGGAGCCAATGGCAGCCAAAATGGTTGGCGCGATATCGATGGACATGACCGGCTTATCCGATGCGCTGGCTTCGATTTTGCCTTTCCAACGAAGCATGATGGGCGTGCGAATGCCACCATCATAGGGACTCTGTTTAGATCGAGGCCCATATTGATTGAGGCGATCGCCGCAAATCCAACCATTGTCGGTGACATAAATCACCAACGTGTTTTCGTCCACTTTGGCTTCATCAAGAATAGTCATCAACTCGCCAATGGTTTGATCAAACCATTCTATACAGGCCAAATAGGGACCACGAGCTTTTTCGTCACCCGGTTTCCAGCGCGGACGACTTTTCGCAACAATAGCCTCAGGAGCGTTGTGGGGTGAGTGCGGCAGGAATGGCGCATACCAAACGAAAAAGGGTTGTTCTTTTTGTTGACAATCTGCAATGAAACTTCGAATGGGCTCCATCGACTTACGGCCTATATCAAGTCCCTTATCACCGTGTCGATCACCTTGGGTCATACCGTCGGTAAAGCCACCGGTGGCATAATTTCCTTGCCACCATTTACCCGTTTGTAAACTTCGATAACCGAGGGGCTGAAGCAATCGAGGTAGAGTATCCGCCTGTTTCATAAATTCGTTCATCCGCTCGCGACCTTCGCGAAAAGCATTGGAACGTTGGAACTCTCCCAGCTTCATGCCAGCAGGTATCGGCGGATCATTGGATGTAATCTTGTGTTGGTGAGGATACAAGCCCGTCAATATGGTTGCTAAGCTCGGGCAACAAAGTGAACTGGGAACATAACCGCGTTTGTAAAGGAGACTCTCTTCGGCCAATCGATTCAGGTGGGGTGTTCTGAGTTGCGATTGCCCCATAAATTCGTAGTCCTCCCAATGCTGATCGTCTGAAACGATGAGCACAATATTCGGCAGTTTGTTACTCTTCGCTGTCTCTTGCCCGTACAACGAGAACGCTCCCAGTTGCAACCACACTGCCACAATAAGTGATAGTCTTGGTAAGAAAAAAATCGTCACTGAGTTTGGGGGTTGGCTCATGCTGGGCCTCACGAATAACAAAAAGCGAAAAGACGACGTAGCCGGTTGAAAGATGAGTTTACCTGCTCGACGAATCAGGTTCGACCCTCTGTTCGAAAGTTAAACCGATTTGGAAAGGGGCCACAAAGCGGCAATGATCAGGATCGTCATGGTCCAACAGATGATGTCCATGGGGATTCCGATCCGCAAATAATCTTTAAAGCGATAACCTCCCGCATTAAGTACCATCAAATTCGTCTGGTATCCAATGGGAGTAGCAAAGCCATACGACGCGGTGAGAGTCACGGCAATAAGCAATGGCCTGACGTCCATATTCATTTGCTCAGCGATGGCGTAGACCAAAACGCTCATTAACGCCGCAGTGGCGTTGTTGCTGAGCAATTCTGTCAAAACTCCGGTGATCAGTACAACCGCCGCCAAAACAGCGATGGGACCATATTGTTTGACCACACCAAGCAGTCCCCCTGCGATCCACTCGGCCGCTCCACTGGAATCGAGCGCCGAACTAACACCCAATGCGGCAGCGATCAACAGCAAAACCGACATTTCGATTTGGCGATACGCATGCCTAGTTGTAACACACCCTGTGAGCAACATCACAACTGCCCCGGTCACGGCAACAATCGACGACATTTTCGAGAACATTGTCATGCCGACAACGACAGATAAAAAAATGCCAAGTGCCATCCAAGCCCGACGATGATCGACAGGTGCTGTATCATCAAGACCACTTACCAAAACGAAATCAAGCGAATTGCGCCAACGTTTTGGAAAGTCATCCGCCGCATCGACGAGTAAACTATCACCCGGTGCCAGGACAATTTGGCCGATCTTCTGTGACAATTTTTCGCCCGCTCGATAAACGGCAATAATCGACGCCTCATATCGAGAGCGGAAGTCGGCATCCTTGACGCTCCGTCCCACCAAGGGCGAACCAGGAGCCACCACGACCTCACATAGCTTGGTCCCTGAGCGTGGGGCGGCCCGAGGCGCAGTGGGCGCCACGCCTTCCATGGACTCAAGAGACCATACCGTTCCGTGACTATCCACTTCACTATCATGGTGATCCACTGGCATAAGCCCGCGGATCTTTTGCAAATCAACTACGGTTGAGATGACTCCCGAAAATACGAGTAGATCGCCGAGTGCAATTTTCTCTTTCGGGGATACGGGACTCAGGCGATCGCCGTTGCGTTCGATAGCGTACAAGTAAAGACCGGGCAATTCTCGCAAACCACTTTGTCGAATCGTTTTGCCGATCAATGGACAGGTCGATTGAACCAAAAGTTCCGCAGTGTATTCGCGACGATGAGCCTCAGCATATTCCAACAGATCGGATTTGTTAGGCAGCAGTCGTTTAGCGAACAGACTCATATAGAGTAAGCCGACTAAAGTAACTGGAATGCCGACCCACGAGAGTTCGAACATGCCAAATCCGGTATCGCCGCGCCGAAGGAGTTCTGAGTTAACGGTGAGGTTGGTGCTTGTTCCGATCAAGGTACACGTACCACCGAGGATACTTGCATAGGAAAGTGGGATGAGCAATTGCGAGGGGGAGACTTTGATCTTCTTGGCGGTGTTTACGAAGATTGGCAAAAAGAACGCCACCAATGGTGTGTTGTTCATGAAGCCGGAGAGAGCCGCCACAGGTGCAATTAAGCGAAAGATCGGGGTACCGACTTTGGGCCGCCCCAGCAGCAAGGTGTTTAGCGTTTCGATCGCACCGGTGGTTTGTAAACCGGCTGCCACAACAAACAATGCCCCCAGCGTGATGATCGTTTCGTTGGCAAAGCCCTCTAAGGCCTTCTTCACGGGGACCACGCCGGTGAAGACGAGCACTAAGAGTGCGACCAACATAACCACTTCCGCGCTGATTCGTTCCTGCAGCAGGCCGAGCAGCAGGCCGAAGAGAACCAATAGCGTGACGATCAACTCAAAAGACATCGAATTCGTTCGTTCAATAATGGCAAGAAAAACGGGGCGTTATTTTGGGGTGGTTTATCAGATTATGATCGCCGAGGGTATAGGTTCCTGCGCCAATGGAGCGGGGAGGCGTAAAAATGAAGCGAAATGGAGGGCCATTCGAGTCTGAGAATTCGCGATTTTCGGGGATATTGCAAAAAACCGACCGACAAAACACCCCCTAAAGGGGGTTTTTGGGCCTAAATTGCAAGCAATGTGAAGTCGAGCCCCATTGGCTTAACACAATTCTATCAATTCCTTCACTGTTTCTTAACAGAACATTCATAGCATTTCACCCGTTCGCTAGCAAACTCTTAACAGATTGTTAAGAGGCTGGCGAACGGGTTGCTGGTTGGTTCGATGGGCATCGAACCTCATACCTCGACTCTCCATTGTTCAGTAAGAGGAATCCATGTTGCTTGGACGTAATGTTGGCATTGGTCTGATGATCTCGATCAGCCAACTAATCTTATTGGGATGTGGCGGAAAGAAATTTGATACGTCGCTTTATCCGGTGGAAGGTGAAGTCTACTTTCGCGGCAAGCCAGCAGTCGGTTGCATTGTTTCTTTTCACCCCAAAGGTGCCGAGGGTGCAACGCCTGGAGTCCCTTGTCTGGGCACAGTGGATACCGCTGGCAAATTCCGCTTAACAACTCGCGAGCCTTTTGATGGAATTGCAGCGGGTGAATATGAAGTTTCTTTCAGTTTGCCTGGTGAAGGTAGCTCGCGTGACCCCAATGGTGATGCGGCTCCAGACAAGCTTCCTACTAAGTATCAATTTCCCGGCAGTTCTGGTTTTAAGGTCACGATCACTTCATCAACGAGCACATTGCCTCGTTTCGAATTGAAGTGAATTGAATATTTCAGTTGGTATCGAAAATTCTTACAACGGCCCTAGATGTGGTTGGGCAGAAAGCGAAAGTGCAGGAATGAAAGTGAAGCTGAGAAACGGATTTACTTTGGTTGAACTTCTGGTGGTGATTGCGATCATCGGCATTTTGGTTGGCCTTTTGTTGCCTGCCGTTCAAGCAGCCCGCGAAGCGGCTCGTCGCATGCAGTGCAGCAACAATTTGAAGCAGTGCGGTTTGGCTTTGATGAACTATGAAAGCGCTTACAAAGTGCTCCCACCAAGCCGAATCGCTTTGAGCAACCCTAATTTTGAACAATCATGGCAGAAGATGATTTTGCCATTCATGGAACAAACTCCACTTTATGACCGATTCAACCACAATGTTAGCTGGTGGAATCAATTGAACGTACCAGCGTCAACCGTGACTGTTCCATCCTATCTATGCCCGTCAGCTCCGCAGGTTCGTGATGTTCCAACCACGGCCCTATACAATGCACTGGGAATCACTTACGGCCAACCTATTTTCGGCTATTCCGATTACGGTTCGATCAACGCTGTACGTAACGGCTTTATCGTTTCAGCCGGTCTGCCAAGCATCAACATGCGAGAATACTTTGGCGGTTTAGGCCGTGGTCCTCAAGGCGTGAAATTTGCTCAATTCGTCGATGGTACCTCGAACACGATCATCGTGGCCGAAGGTGCTGGACGTCCTAACTTCTATCTCACTGGCCGCAGAAAGTCGATCAATCCTGCAGGCGGCATTGCCGTTGGCACTGCTTACGTCAAAGATGGGTGGGGATGGGCAGACATCAACGGTGGCTTCAGTATCGACGGAGCCAACACGGCTGGTCTGCAAAACAACACAACCTCTTCCGGTGCTGTAACAATTGTTGGTACTTGCCCGATGAACTGCACCAACGACAGCGAAATGTATGGCTTCCATCCCGGTGGTATCATGAACTTGCGAGCTGACGGCTCGGTTGGCTTTATGGCTGAGACCACAGCTGGTCGTGTTATCGTGGCCTTCCTCACTCGAGATGCTGGCGACGTAACTGCCGAAGATTAATTCTTTCGCCCGATCGAGAATGGTCTAACTTCCAAGCTCTCTGTTTCTTCTGGAGCAGAGAGCTTTTTTTTGTACCTTTTGTCCCATAACCATCTACCCAAAACATCATTGGACGAACCGATATGAAGCGATTGTGGACGACGATTTTGATGAGTGCTGTGGTTGGCTTGTATGGAGCTTCCGCCAGTGCGGAAATTCGTTTGATTGGCCGACTGAAAGCTTCGGGTACATCAACAGACAAGTCAGGACTTAAAGAGAAACTAGAGGATGGAACATCATTCTCACAAATGGGTGGATGGTCTGCCATTGCCTCTACAGAAGCTCCAGATATCTTCTGGCTTTTGCCTGATCGCGGTCCCAAAGATGGTGCAGTCTCTTATCCAACACGCGTTCACAAAGTTCGTTTGAAATTCGAGGTAGCCAAAGAAACAACGATCCAATTTGAACTCGTTGAAACTCTTTTGTTGCGTAATGCTGATGGCAAGTCATTGATCGGTCTTTCATCAGCACACACCAGCCCTGATGCGGCTTCCAATTTGCGTTTTGATCCTGAAGGTATTCGAGTGCTTTCGCCGAGTCGTATTGCGATATCAGACGAATACGGCCCAGCGGTTGTCGTTTTTGACAGCCAGTCTGGCAAAGCGATCGATTGGTTTGAAACTCCCAAACATCTTGTTCCTAAGTATCTTTCGGGCGATCCAGATCAGGAGATGTCCGAAAATCAATCTGGTCGCCAGGCCAACGGTGGCTTCGAAGGCTTAGCTTTGCAAGCCGATTCTAAAACGTTACTTGCTTTCACTCAAAAGCCACTCATCCAAGACCTACAAACAAACGCAGAGGGCAAAAAACTCGGCAGTCACTGCCGTATCACAGAGTTCGACCTAAACGGAAAGAGTCTGCGAGAAGTTCTTTACCCTTTGGCGAGCAGCTCAACAGCGGTCAGTGAAATCCTCGCGATGAATCAATCACAAGCACTGGTCTTAGAACGCGATAGTGCATCGGGAACCGAAGCGAAGCTCAAAGGTGTTTATTGGATTGATTATTCGAAAGCCACAGATTCAAAGAACATTGCATCGGTAGCTCCTGATAAGTTAACCAGCGATACTAAGCCGGTAAACAAGAAATTGTTTCTTGACTTTTTGGATGCCAAGTTTGGATTGGCTGGGGAGTCGATGCCTGCGAAACCTGAAGGCCTAGCTTTTGGGCCATCATTGCCCGATGGCTCACGTACACTTATCGTTTCTGTAGACAACGATTTTGAATCGAGTGCCGAGAGTGAATTATGGATCTTTGCGTTTGATAGCAACGACCTCCCTTCGAACTAATCTCCCCCAGCGACCAACCTAAACATACGTCACCCTCAAATTCTCACAAATTGAGCGAAACAAGGCAGTGCGGGTGGAAAATTGAAGTTGCGGCGAAATCGCACATTTCGCTACAAACACTCACAGTTACCAGCCCAACAGGATTTACGATTCTGTTGGGCTGGTTTCATTTGCCGTTAAATTGCGTAAACTAGTGTGTGTTTGCTAGTCATTCAGTATGGGACCATTGGCGTAGGGATAGAATTCGCCGAATCCTGTTCGCCTCATTATCGCAGTTAACAGCGACAACTATTGAAGGATCGATATCTTATGTCTTGCGTCCAGGCTCTCACCAACGTAACAGCTTCACTTGCCCAAAGTCTTTCATCTTGGCAAGGTAATGTGCCTATAAACGCAATCCTGTTTTGCTTGGCATTGACCCTTGGCTTTGGCAACTTAACCCAAAACCTTCAAGCCGAGCATGAACTGCAAGCGATCATCGATTCCCTTGAGCCCTATCAAGCTAAATCTCAATGGAAAGGTAAAGTCGTAATCGTAGGCTCTGGCTCAGTGGCTGGTTTAGCTGAAATGTGGAGCCGCGAAGTCAAAGCGTTTCATCCAGAAGCAGTTCTGGAAGCGACTGGGGGCGGTTCTGAACAGGGTCTCGAACACTTGCTAACGAAGCCAGATGATGTGGCAGCAGTGACTCGACCGCTAGAACAAGCGGACATAGAAAAACTCAAAGCGGCAGGCATGAAAGATCCTGTCGCAATCATCGTTGCCTTAGATGCCTTGGCAGTATACGTTCATCCCAAGAATCCGATGCAAAGCATTACTCCCGAACAATTTCGCAAGATCTACTGCGACTCCGATAAATTCGGGAAGTGCAGCACATGGGGCGCGATGGGCCTCGTCGAGAGCTTCGAGTCGAAACCTGTCGTGGTATACGATCGCGGCAAGACCAGTGGAACTCAGGTTTATGCTGAACGCTATTTGCTACAGGGTGAGAAAGTTCGAGCCGATGCTCAGAACAAAGATTCCAACTTAGCAGTAGTTGAGGCTGTGGGTACCGACGAAGGTGGAATTTGTATTGCCCCACTCTACTTGAAAAGTGATAAGGTCAAAACCTTGCCTCTAGCATTGGGCGACCGGATGATTAACGCGGATGAGTCAACCATTCTATTGGGACAATATCCACTTTTGCGTCCCATTTGCTTGGTTTTCGATCGGGGTGGAAAAACCGAATCCGTCGCAAACATCAAGACCATGCTGCATTACGTTCTAAGCCGCGAAGGGCAATTGGACGCGGTAAAGGCAGGGTATTTCCCGCTAAACATCGATCAAATTCGCCAACAACAAGACGTTTTAGGCGTAGAAATGGTACGTTAAACCGAACTGCCTGCTTCAAGAGGTTTAGGAACATGAGTCAGATGGATCTCACCGTTTGGTTGCAACGCTACCCACATTATGCCATTTTCGCTTTGGCTCTCCTGCTGGTTTCCGATTCAGCCTCGGCCCAATTTGGTTATCCAGCCGATATGTCACGGACGAGAGAAGGGGCGCCTGCGTCTGTGCCGTTACAAAGCGGCTTCGGTTGGGGCACCAACACGTTTACCCCTAGCACAGTAGCCCCCGCTTATAATTATTCATCAAACCCTGATTGGCAACTTGGTATCACTGTCGACAACACCACTGCGGGCGTAGTTGTTCGCAACGTCCAACCGCGCAGTTCCGCTGAACGTGCTGGGCTAGAAGCGGGTGACATCATTCTGACTGTCGGTGGTTTCCAAGTTGGCTATGTGGACAATCGCCTATTCGACGTTGGCGAAGAGATCCGCCGACGTGTGGATACACAAGGAAGCGTGCGGATGCTTGTACAAGATCTCCGCACGGGCAAAGTCAATTTACTGAATGTCAATTTACAGAATGTCTCTGTGGCGGTCCGAGGCGACGTGGTATGGCGAAATTACAATGCCCTTCCCCCTGGTGCCACACTCCAAATCCGAATTGATAACGTGACTCGCCCTTACCAAGCCGTAGGGGGCGGAGTGCTCAATACATTAATCACACAGAATCAACCTATTCCCTACGAGTTAAATCTTGACCCCAGTTATTTGGTTGCAGGTGAACGCTACCAAATCCAAGCCATGATTCGCTCAGGCGATCAAGTGATTTACTCAACAGCCCAGCCCGTCGTCATCGATCCCACACGCGGATCGTTGAGCAATGTACGACTGGAAGTGAGTCCTGCGGGAGTGGTACCGGCGGGAGGAACCTACTCGACTGCCTACTCCACCAACGTGAATATGGTTAACGATTACTACCAACGCTATCTCAGTCGCACTCCAAGTCAGGGCGAAATGACAGCTTGGTTAGAATATTTTGCACGGGGAAAGTCTGAAGAGGATCTACCTGTGACCCTTTTGAGTTCGACGGAATTTTACGAGCGAGCCGGCAGTACGGATGCTCGTTTTATTGACAGAATGTTTCGGGTGGTCGTCAATCGAGCACCTTCCAATGAAGAAACGAACCAGTGGCTTCAGAAACTTCTACGTTTAGGACCTCAAGGGCGATCGACCGTAGTGAAAGAATTTTGGCGGGCAGCCAGTCCGAAATAGGGTACCCCACCCGGATGCAGGGAATCGTTCATCCGGATGGAGCGTTATTTCGCGATTGACCATGCCGCCCAAAACGGCTAATTTTTACTAGTTAAGTAGTGGTCTCCCCTGAATTTACGACAATCAGGACACGCCAATCGCAGTCAGAGGGATTTGCATGGCGGTGGGGACTACGTTGCCTCTTGATATGTCAGGTCCAAATCGACCATGGAAATGCTAGAGCGTCTGTGGGAAGGTACCGGTTTATTCTTCTCCGGGTTGATGCAGTCGTTTGAACGAGGAGTCACCTCGATCTTCGGGACTTCGAACTCGCATGTTGTCCGACGCATGCAAAGTCGAATTGCGAGAATCAACAGCTTTGAAGAAAAACTTTCCCAACTGTCCAATGACGAGCTGCGCGAACAGACCACCAAATTCAAACAACGCCTGCGGGATGGCGAGTCACTAGACGACATCTTGGAAGAGGCTTTTGCTACCTGTCGTGAAGCGGGGAAGCGCTACCTTAAGATGCGTCACTACGATGTGCAGCTCATTGGTGGCATGGTGCTCCACAGTGGCTCGATTGCGGAAATGGTGACGGGTGAAGGTAAAACTCTGGTCGCCACATTGCCCGCTTACCTGAATGCGATTGAAGGCCGCGGTGTCCATGTCATTACGGTCAACGACTATCTGGCCCGTCGCGACATGGAATGGATGGCCCCTTTATATATCGGTCTAGGCTTGACCGTTGGCAACATCCAAAGCGGGATGGAAACTGCTGAACGTCAGAAGTCTTATGCGTGCGATATCACGTATGGTACCAACAACGAATTTGGTTTCGATTATCTCCGCGATAATATGCGCCCAGCCGCTCGCGATGACAATCGCTTCCCCAAGCACATGCAACAAGTGCAAGGTCCACTGAACTACGCGATCATCGACGAAGTTGACAATATCTTGATCGACGAAGCTCGAACACCGCTGATCATCTCGGGTCCAGCGGAACTCGACTTAGGTAAATACATCGATGCGGACCGTATTGCTCGCGGATTGGTTTCTGGCAAACACTTTACCGTTAACGAAAAAGACCACAACGTCAGCCTAACCGATGAAGGTGTTCGTGCGGCAGAACGACTCGCAGGTGTGGAGAGTTTTTACACCGCGGGAAACATGGAATGGCCGCACTTGATCGACAACGCTTTGAAGGCCCACTATCTCTACAAACGTGACGTGAACTATGTCGTTCGCGATAATGCGATCACCATCGTTGATGAGTTTACGGGACGTTTGATGGAAGGTCGCCAATGGAGCGACGGCTTGCATCAAGCCGTTGAAGCCAAAGAAAGCGTTAAGATCAAAGAGGAAACGCAAACACTCGCCACCATCACTTTGCAGAACTTTTTCAAACTCTATCGCAAAATTTCTGGTATGACCGGTACGGCGATGACCGAAGCCACCGAGTTCGTAAAGATCTATGGACTTGACGTGGTTGCGATTCCAACCAACCGCATCATGCAACGCATCGAACATCCCGACGCGATTTTCCTCTCCGAACGTGAGAAGTTTAATGCGGTTGCCGATGACGTGGAACGTGTGCATAAGTTCGACATTCTCTTGCTCAAGGATCGTAAAGAAGTCGTTGGCGAGATCGTGAAAGAAACTGACAGCGAAATCACAATCGTCCCACATGAGTCGAAAGAGAAAGCAACCTATAAGAAAGATCAAGTCGACAAGATCGAGTACAAGGGACGCCCGATTTTGATCGGCACAGTTTCGATCGAAAAGAGCGAAGTACTGTCAAGACTTTTGGATCGACGAGGCATTCGCCATCAAGTTTTGAATGCTAAACACCATAAGCGTGAAGCTGAGATCATCGCTCAAGCGGGCCGACGCTCTGCCGTCACCATCGCTACCAATATGGCCGGTCGTGGTACGGACATTATTCTTGGCGGTAATGCCGAGACGATGGCCTGGGCACAACTTCAAGACCAGTATCCTACACGACTCGAGGTTCCCAAAGAAACTTGGGAATCTCTAGTCAAGGAAATCGAAACCCGCGAAAGCATGAAAACCGAAGGCCAAGCGATCAAGGAACTTGGCGGTTTGTATGTGGTCGGTACAGAGCGACATGAATCGCGACGAATCGACTTGCAGTTGCGTGGTCGCTGCGGTCGTCAAGGTGATACCGGTAGCAGTCGATTCTTCCTATCTTTAGAAGACGACCTAATGCGTATCTTTGCGGGCGATTGGGTCCGCAACTGGATGAGCAAGATGGGTATGCAAGATGGAGAACGCATCGAGAGCAATTTCGTATCGCGTCGCATCGCAGCCGCTCAAAAGAAAGTGGAAGAACGCAACTTCGAAATCCGCAAGAACCTGCTCGAATATGATGAGGTGATGGATCAGCAACGAAAGCGGATCTACGGATATCGCCAACGCATCTTGGCCGGTTTGAGCTGCCGTGACCTAGTGCTGGAGCAAATCAAACAGCAGATCGCACATAATGTAGCGCAGTTCCTCGATCCGATGTTCGGCCCCGATTCCTTTGCGAAGTGGGCTGGCGGCAAATTGCATTGCAAACTGGAAGGGCGTGACTATCGCGGCCAAGATGGTGAAGCGGCTTCTGCCTACGCGCATGAAGTGGCTGAACGGGCAGCTGAAACAGCTATCTTGGACGCCATCGATGAGAACATGCCGCGTGAAGATGAGCCAGAAGATTGGAACCTCGAAGCGCTGTCTAACTGGTACAAGTCCCGCTATGGCACGCTGTATACCTCACATCAACTGAAGAAAATCGCTCGTGATAAAGTCGATGAAGAATTGATCGAGAAAGCTCGTGAGCAACTTGCGAAGATTGATCTATCCGAAGGTTATCCCTACTTGGAGTCTGAATATGGCTTGAACATGGCGTCGTCCTGGTTCAAAGGCAAATTCGGTCTCGACGTCGACATTCAAAAACTCAAGGGCGTAGAGGCCAATGAAGTGGTTCAACGCCTGACGCGTCAAGCGTTTGAAGCTTATGAGAATAAGGAAGTCTACTACCCCGTAATCGGTGCCTTGCAAAGCTTCTCGCAGCAAGTTGGTCCAAATGAGTTTAGCGTTAATCGTGAAGCCCTTGCCGCTTGGGCTGGACAACGTTTCCAATCCCAAGAACTCAGCAAGATGATACTCGAAGACGATGGCAGCAAAGTGTTTGACGCTTTGGCCGATGCCAATAAGAACATGCTCTCTAAGGCAGCAGGAACAAGTGACGAAATCGATCGCTATGTGAATGAGCTTTTCCGCGGACTTGGAAAAGAGAAGAGTGTTAAGGCAGCGCGACAAGAAAATCGACCTGCTTATGACAAGCTCGTTCAATGGGCCGCTACAGAACTCAACGACAACATTACCGAAGATGAGCTGTTGCGATGGAGCAAGGAAGATTTGGAGCTTCGTTTGCGCCGCAACATTGATGACAAGTTCTATCCTGAAATTCGGCGCATGGAACGTTCCCTGCTGCTGAATATCGTAGATGAATCCTGGAAAAACCATCTTCTGGCGATGGATCATCTCCGCAGCGCTGTTGGTTTGAAAGGCTATGCCCAAATCGATCCAAAGGTTGAATACAAACGCGAAGGTATGCGATTGTATGACCAAATGTGGTTCAGCATTGGCGAAAGGATGACGGACCTGGTCTTCAGGGTAGAAACCTTGGACGTGGGTCCTGCCCGCACCACCATGGTCGAAACGCAAGCGCGGCATGAAGAAGCTCCACGTATCCAAGCCCAGCAAGTTCAACTCTCGAAAGAGCAGGAGATTCAAGCGAAGGCTGTGGCGGATTCCGATGAACCCGTGAGAGTTGATCCGATTCGAAATATTCAAAATCGCGTCGGCCGCAATGATCCTTGCCCTTGTGGTAGCGGAAAGAAGTATAAGAACTGCTGTTTGAAAAACGAATCGGTAGCCTAAATCACCGTTTCGTTTGGCAAAGTTTATTCCATACGGTGTACCACACGAACGGAGTCGTTGCGGTGCTTAGTCGAATGCTTTCAAGATGGCTTTTGAATGGAGTGTATGCGTTGCTTTTGCTCGCATTCACTCCATGGATGCTTTGGCAAGCTTGGCGGACTGGCAAGTATCGCGAAGGGTGGTCTGAGAAGCTGTGGGGCAGAGTTCCTCGCCGAACTTCCCAACGTCCTTGCGTTTGGTTTCACGCGGTCAGCGTGGGTGAGTTGCAACTGCTGCGTCCTTTGATTCGTGAGTACCAGAAACGCTGGCCCGATTGGGATATCGTTATTTCCTCGACCACAATCACAGGTCGAAAACTAGCTCGCGAAAGTTATCCAGATCTCACCACATTCTACTCGCCATTCGATTTTAGTTGGGCTGTAAAGACGACTCTTCAACGCATTCAACCTAATCTCATTGTGCTGGCAGAGTTAGAGTTATGGCCGAACCTGCTTTCATTAGCTCGTGAACATGAAACAGAAGTCGCAATCGTCAATGGCCGGTTGAGTGAAAGAAGTTTTCGTGGCTATCAACGTATCCGTTGGTTGGCTCACTCCATGTTAGCGAAGCTCAATTGTATTGCTGCCCAAAACGAAACCTATGCCGGACGTTTCTTGGATCTTGGCGCCCTACCTGAAGCCGTATCCGTCACCGGTTCAATCAAATTCGACGGTGCAAATCCTGATCGAATGCATCCAGAAGTTCAACAGAGACGCAAATGGGCTGGACTTACAGACCAACATACAGTTTGGTTTGTGGGTAGCACACAAGATCCCGAAGAAGCCATGGCGGTTGAAATTTTTATCCGTCAACGTAAAGCGTTTCCGCAGTTAAAATTGATTGTGGTGCCGCGTCATGCGGAACGGTTTGATACGGTTGCTGCGCATTTGGATGCGACTGGTTTGCGTGTATTGCGTCGTAGCCAAGCCACTGCAGAAGTCAATGAAAATTGGGATGTACTGCTTATCGATTCCATTGGCGAACTTCGCTGGTGGTGGGGCGTGGCGAATTTAGCGACCGTTGGTGGAAGCTTTGGCAATCGAGGGGGACAAAACATGATAGAGCCATGCGCTTACGGAGCATGCGTCAGTTTTGGCCCCAATACGCGCAACTTTCGGGATATTGTCGAACAACTTTTGCAGCATCAAGCGGCGACGCAGTTGGCCGATAAGGTCGAATGGGAAAAATGGCTGTTGGAACAGCTCCTACACCCCGAAAAGGCTAAAAAACAGGGACAAATTGCCGCAAACTGGGTAGCCGGCCATTTGGGAGCGACGGACCGCACGCTCGATTTAATCGAACCCATCGTCGAATCTCATGGTCGTGCCCGCACACTCCCCTTCCGTCGACAGGAAGCAGCGTAAACAATTCGGTAGTTTCTATCGGGAACTTCTTGACCCAGGCGGTATCCATCTGTCACGCTATTAGGAAGTATGACACGGAAGATAGTGGCTCCCCTCAGGATCGTTGTCTTATGCATCGAAACATAATCTGCAACTGCACAAGTTTAACTTGTGCATTTCTTCTGTTGACTGTTTTTGCCATCTCATCGCGGGCTGATGAAAACTCGACGGAGTTTCGGTCGCGTGCTATTTCCAATGGCGAATATCTGTTGGTGCAGCCGTCTGGCTCGAATTCAGGCGTTAACTCGTCAGACGGTAAACCGGGGGCTGCTGGTGGCGCCAGTATGGCTGACTTCAGCATGTTGATGAATCTAATTCAAACGACCGTTGATCCTGATCTTTGGGAATCGGGCGACGCCACCATGCAGGCTTATCCAGGCGGTATTTTCCTGGACACTGATGGTGTTGTACGTCGCTGCAAAATCAATCCAGGCCTTAATCGATCTTTGACAAAGCAGATTTTAGGTGAAGCTAATGGCTCCAAAGCAGGCCCCCTTCAATCCGATGCGGGTTGGACCAAGAATGCGAGTCGACGTGTTGTTTCCGTAAAGCGATTGCTACGCGCTGTGGAAGATTATGCGCAACGCGGTCTGCAGTGGGACCGAGAATTGGCAACTTTAGGAGGATTGCATAGGATCGATTTCGTAGTGTTGGACAAATCGAACCAAGATCTCTTGCTGATCGGCCCAGCCGGCGGTGAAGTGACTCTGCAAAACGGAACCTGGGTTCACACGGCAACCGGGACATCGCCTGTTCTGCTGCAGGACGTTCTCACCATCTGTGATGCATTTACAGATCGCGCCTCACCCACTGTTTTGTGCAGCTTGGATCCAACCGCCGATGGTATCGCGCGCGTTCACGCTCTTTTGAATAAGCCCGATGCTGCTGCTCGTTTAGTTCGCAATCCAGCCAAGGGCGCCGAAGAGCTTGCTCGAACGATGGGCATGCACCAAGTTTCGATCGCTGGACTTGAGCCAGCTTCTCCCACGGCTCTGGCACTTCTTGAAGCTGATATTCACATGAAGCGGCTTGGCTTGGGCTTGGAGTCCTCGGGCGATCAATTGACCAGCTACCCTGATTGGTCAGAAAAACTTGGTTTGCAACCCAGCGGGCAATTGCTCCGTTGGTGGTTTACCCCAGACTATCCTGAGATTCAGTGCAATGAAGAACAAACTGTTTTCGCGATTCCAGCGCGACGAGTCCGCCTGGAAAGTGAACGACAAATGATGGACGCTGCTGGTAATCGCAACGCAGCTGGAGCCGCAGATGAAGCAGCTGATAAATTTGCGCAACAGTTCACGGCGAACTATTCCGCAATTCAAAAACAATATCCACTTTACGGTCGTCTTAGCCACATCTTCGACATCGCAATCGCTTGTAAATTGGCTGTCGAACACAGCGATTGGCAAGCTTCAGTAACGTTCGATACCAATGCGGCTGGACAAGTCCCCAAAGAAGTTGCTCCTACGACAGCGACAGGCACGTGGAAAAAGGGAAACCAATCGCACAAGTGGATTGTGGTGTCGGGTGGAGTGGAACTAGATCTCAATCGACTCAACTTGGACCAACGCTTGAAATCAGAAAAGAACTACTTGGCGTCGAGTGGCGTTGGCCAAAGTCAACCTGAACATGACGCGCTAACGTACTGGTGGTGGGATGAAACGACCACCAATAAAAAATAACTTCGTACCTCTCCCGTGTGTAAACACGCTCCTTCTTCCTTCGTCCTTTGTTGAATATTGAGGCCTACCGTCCAATGCGAAAACGATTCTTCGCAGCGCTTTTGTCATTTTTAGCAACAGCTCTGCCCTCAACCTATGTATCCGCTCAAGAAAAGGCAGCCGCACCCCCAACTCGTGCACTGCCACAACTCGGCAACACCCGAGAAATTATGGAACTCATCCAAAATGGCAAACTAGATGAGGCCGAGCAGAAAATTGAAGAACTACCCGATACAGCGGGATTGATGAAAATCAACAGTCGCTCCATGTTGGCAACTGCCTTTCAACGGGCTGGCAACGCCGAAAAGGCGACTGCTCAACAGGAAAAAATGCTGACTGAATGGAAAGAATCTGTCAAAGAAGGAAAGATGACAGGTGAAGTTTTAGCAATGCCACTGCGAGCATTGCTCCAGTCACGCTCGGCCAACGGTGGCCCGGAACAAGCTGCCAAATGGGCTCGAGAACAAATCTCTGAATTGGTTGCATTGCTTCCGAACAAAGAAGATAAATCGGCTCTCATGACAGAAGGTGCTTTAGAGGCACTACTGGCAGACTATCGTGCCAGCATGGGCTTGGCTGAAGAAACAGAAAAGGTTGAGGAACAACTCAACAAATATTCGACCGCATTAAAGGACTCAACTCCAGAAGATCGTAATCGATTGTTGGGGTCATGGGTCAATTTGCGAATGTCTCGAATCAATCGCAAATTTGAAAATGCAGCCGACGAAGCTAACGCTGAAGCTGAAACACTGCTTAACGACTTGAGCGGTTATGGGGAGCCGACAAAAGATCAAACGCTTCTCAGTCAATTCATCCGCATTCGCACAACGCTTGTACAACGAGCTATGCGTGTGAATCCGCAACTTGCGAAAACACAACTCGACAAGCTCAAAGAAATGCTGGATGGAGTAACGGCTGAAGAAGGGCCACTAAAGCTTTTTGTTGAAAACGCCAAACGTAGCACCGATATGTTGGCTCGCAGCTTGGAAAGTGAATTGAAGCGAGCTGAATTGATCGGTACCAAATCCTTGCCTCTTCAAGCTGACGTGTTCGTCAACGGTAGCCCTATTACTGACGAAGAACTCAAGGGCAAAGTTGTACTGCTTGATTTCTGGGCAGTGTGGTGCGGACCATGTATTGCGACCTTCCCGCACCTCCGCGAATGGCAAGATAAATATGGCGACAAGGGACTTGTCATCATTGGTGTTACCAATTACTACAAGTATGATTGGGATGATGAAAACAAACGCATCAAATCCGACAAAGAGCTAACACCAGAGAACGAACAAAAAGCTTTGGTACGGTTTGCCGAACATCACAATCTCAAACATCGTTTCATGGTAACGCCCTCTGGTAGCACTTTTTCGAAAGACTACGCAGTTTCCGGCATTCCCCAAGCGGTGTTGATTGACAAAGAAGGTAATATCCGCATGATCAAAGTCGGCTCGGGTGATGCGAATGCTCATGCTCTCGATGAAATGATCAAAGAACTTCTGGGTGTAGAGAAAGGCGCAGAATAGCGTCCAATAGTACTCCAGTTGATTCGAACGCAAAATTGTTCGCGAAGCCGCTGCTCTTTGAGCAGCGGCTTCCGATGTTAAAAGGCCTACCTCATGACTCCCTCACGAACTCTGATTCTCTTCCCCTGTTATCAATGGGATGATTTCCCTCGATCCCTAGCGGATCGACAGGCTGCAGGCTTGCTTGCCGGCTGGACCGTTCTCTGGCATCCACATCTCTTGGTTGCCGCAAATCAACTTCCAACATGGTGCCGTGCCGATCAACCACCTGACCAATGGGAAAATGTTCTCGCTATCTTGCCAGTCGCTAGCGAGAATCGTTTTCCAGATCAATTGCGTGACAAGATCAGTGCAGGTGGTGGTAAACACATCCCCTGTGCCCCCTCGCGTCATGAAATGCTCACTCAACTGAAGGCTGATGGCATCGTTCCCGATACGACCTGCGACGCCTCAGCCGATTTGCTAAACGATTTCTTTGCCCTTGGATATTGCTATTTGCAAGTCCAACTCATGACGCGGCAATTGCGCTATGCCACCCATCTCGATCAAGCCATTTTCGAAGATCACTTGTTGCAAGCAGCGAAAGCCTTCCAAGAAGGTAATCTCGATCTTGCCAAACAAATGTTGCAGTCGTGTTTCGATCAGTTGGGACAAGAGCGAGATCACTTTTACTCGCACGATACGCACATCATTGAAATCATTTTGGTGGCCGCTACGACACTCGGAGCCAAATTGGACTTGGAACTGGCCCGCCCACAACCACTGAATCTTTTAATCAATGGCGAACTGTTGCAGAAATTAGCTGCCGTCAACCCAGCCGCCTTGGAGCGTATCAAAGAACGAATCAAGAGCGGAACATTGTGCCTTATCGGCGGCTCGTATTCCGACCTAGCTCATCCGTTGCTAGATGCCGATTCGATTCGTCGAGATCTGACTCGTGGCTTGGCAACGTTTGAAACTTTGGTAGCCCATAAGCCAACGGTGTTCGGCCGATACAAAGACGGCATCACTCCTCATTTTCCAACGATATTGCGCCGCTTTGGTTATCAAGGCGCATTGCTGTTTGCTTGGGAAAGCGGTAGCTATCCAGAAGCCACCCAGGTCAAGTCAGCCTGGGAAGCTCCCGACGGAACCGCCATTGATACGTTGAGCGGCAGTGTCATAGATGGTGCGAATTCCGACAGTTTCTTGGGTATGGGGACACGTCTAGGACAATCACTCGATCATGACCATATTTCGACCATGATAATCGCTCATTGGCCCGGCCATCGCAGCGAGTTTCTTCAAGATCATGCCCGAACTACTGATCATACTCCAGCCCTTGGCAAATGGATGGGAGCGGAACGCTACTTCGAAATCACCGCGCATCCCTATCACCAAGAGCGACTAACATCGAGTGAGTTCAAGCCTAACTTTCTCACCCAGTCTGTTGGCGCCAACGAAACAGACCCGATCAGTTCACTGATTCGATATCATCAATTGACCGCGCGACTACGTCAGTTGCAAACGGTTTCTGTTTTGTCAGAACAATTAAAAAGCTTGTACAGCGTCAAACCAGCAGCCATCGAAAATGAAGCGGAGGCAGGTTCAAGTTCCAAGCCGAAACCAACCAAACCAATATTGGATTCCAGCCTGGCTCAATTGTGGAATTCGATCGATAGCGAGGTGCAGAAATATTCTGGCATTTCGCAAGAGAGCTCAAAGACATTAGGGGATACTCTAACTCACTTATCCAACCAAAAACTCCAGGAACTTGCAGCCCTCATTAGTAAAGGTGCCAAAAATACGGCGCCCGGCGTCATGGTCTTCAATCCCAATTTCGCCGCCCGACGTATGCAATGGCTTGATAACCAAGCCATCAATTGCAATGGCAACGAAGCTGCCTTATACGCCCAATTGTCCGGTAACAAAGGTGTTCGTACCATTGTTGATCTGCCTCCTTGTGGATACCTCTGGTCGAGTCAAACAGCTGCATCTTCAGCACCTCGAGGTAAACTCCCACGCTCAGCGGCACTAGCATCCGGAGACGGCACGCTCGGTAACGAGTTCATGGAAGTGCAACTGGATCGAAACACGGGGCATTTGAAATCGCTACATGTTCCAAAAACTCGTGGCAATCGCTTAAGCGTCCAATTGTCAATGTATGATCCACGTGGGGGCGGCACTGCCGAACGTCCCTATGCAGTAATGAAAGCCGATAAGCTAGTGCTCTCGGAATCATCTTCCGTGTATGGAGAAATCGTTGCGTCAGGAGGTCTGTGGTTCGAAAAACAAAAAGCGGCCGAATACCAAATCAGCTATCGATTGTGGCGAGGAAGTCGAATCTTACAACTTTTGATTCAGCTCGACCTGAAACGAACATTGCTGGAAGAACCATGGTCTAGTTACGTGGCGCTGCGAACAGCCTGGGCCAACGAATCGGCGGTACTCTTCGGCGTTTTGGGGGGCAATCGCCAAACTTTACCGA
Source organism: Pirellulaceae bacterium (assembly GCA_044371785.1). Lineage (GTDB taxonomy): Bacteria > Planctomycetota > Planctomycetia > Pirellulales > Pirellulaceae > JAFLCP01. Next base: position 20,548 of record JBILTA010000004.1, read on the forward strand.
GAGGCAAACTCATCTCGCCTAACTTTGTGGAGATTGACGAAGTCGATTACCGAACAACGTTATGCTTTGGAGGCATCCCCTACCATCGACGCAACAACGATCGATTTTTGGATAGCCTACTCATGGTTCGTGGTGAAACGAATCAAGAGTATCAAGTTTCGGTCGGCGTCGATTTGCCCGAACCAACGATCGCTTCAGAATCCTCATTAGCTGCACCTTTGAAGATCGAAGGTGTACCTGGCCCACCTGTGAGCGGTCCATCGACTTGGTTCTTTGCTGTCGAACCCCAAACGGTTTTAGTACAACCACTCACGTCACTCTTTGATGAAAGCGGTTCACTTTGTGGCGTGCGTTTGATGGTGCGTGAGTGCTTAAGCAAACTAACTGCGACTCGCATTCGTTGCGTTCGAGATGTGCATCTGGCATATCGTGCCGATGAAGCAGGCAATTCACTCGGTTCGCTTACTGTAGAAAAAGATTGTGTGCTCATTACGCTAACTTCGAATGAGCAAGCGGTCGTCGATATCATTTGGCAAACCCCATCTTCAGTTAAGGCGTAGTGGAAATGGCAGACTGGCTGGGCATCGATATCGGTGGAGCCAATATCAAACTCGCGATGGCTAATGGCTACGCGCGCAGTGAGGTATATCCGTTATGGAAATTTCCCGACCAACTGGGAGCAGAGATTGGCCGGTTACTCGAAGAGGCCCCTGGCTTCGATGGAATCGCCTTAACCATGACGGGCGAACTAGCAGATTGTTATGCGACGCGAGAAGAGGGTGTTTGTCGTATTCTGGAGCAATTGACGAGCGTATTTCCAGCAAACTTGGTGAGAGTCTACAGTGTCGGTGGTCAATGGTTGACGCCCAGTGCTGCCGCCCGAGTTCCCTGGGACGTGGCCGCAAGTAACTGGCATGCCTTAGCAGCAATGGCTCTACGCTGGACCGAATCGCGCGCGGGACTGCTTATCGATATTGGCTCAACAACCACCGACATTATCCCGTTTGCGAAGAACAAGCTTCAAACTCCAGCCAAAACGGACAGCGACCGATTGTTGCATGGACAACTTGTCTACACAGGCGTGCGCCGAACGCCTGTATGTGCAGTCACCCGTACACTTCCACTTCGAGGGCATGAATGCCCCGTCATGGCGGAATTGTTTGCAACGATGGACGATGCCTTCCTCATCGTCGGCGATGTGGCCGAAGATTCCAATGATCAAGAGACAGCTGATGGTAGACCACGAACTATCGCCTGTGCGAAAGCACGCATGGCGCGGATGGTGGGTGAGGACGCCAGCACGCTCTGCCATTGGGAACTTGAAATGATGGCCAAATTTGTCATCGATCAACAAGCAGAACAGATTGGTTTGGCTATCCGCAAAAACTTGAGCGCACAAAAGCCTAAAGCCGAATTGGCGATCCTATCTGGACACGCCGACTTCATCGCCAGCCGAGCCCTAGCACATGCGCAATGGAATCCCAAAATTCTCAAACTCAGTGAGATGTTAGGAGAGTCCGTTGCGCGATGTGCTCCTGCGTATGGCGTAGCGATGTTAGCTGTAGAATTACAGTTGCCCGATGGCTTGGAAACTATCTCGCAATGAACGATAGAGTCCTTGGTAGATCGGGAACGTACGATCGTAAGTTTTGATCGCATTCTTATTCGGTGCCGTTTTACCGACGACCGAAATCGTAGCCTTGCACGCTTCTTCAATGTTCTTGTAAGCACCATCACCCACGGCGGCCAAAAGCGCCACGCCGTAAGCGGGCCCCTGCTCTGCATTGATAGTGCAGGCAGCTTGACCAAAAGTGTCGGCTAAAATTTGTTTCCACAAAGGACTCTTCGCTCCACCACCGGAAACACGAATTTCCTTTGTCGGTACACCCAAATCGCGTACGATCTGTAAGCTTTCACGCAGCGACATGGCAACGCCTTCCATCACGGCCCGCGACATATGCCCGCGTCCATGCTTATTGGTCAAACCGATGAAACAACCCCGTGCATTAGGATCAGCATGCGGAGTTCTTTCACCTGCAAGATAAGGCAGGAAGAACAGACCTTCGGACCCCGCCGACACGGCATCTGCTTCAGCGTTAATCACCGCAAATGGATCGATACCTTTTTTCGCCAAGAGCTCAGTGCATAGTTGCGAAACAAACCATTGCAAGGAACCCGCAGCCGACAAGGTCACACCCATCATATGCCATTTACCCGCCACCGCGTGACAGAAAGTATGTAACCGCCCCTGGGCATCATACTGTGGCGTATCACTGTGAACAAAAACGACACCACTGGTTCCCAACGATGTGGTAACGATCCCTTGTTTTACGATACCATTTCCAACCGCTCCTGCAGCGCAATCGCCTGCCCCCCCTACCACTTTGCAATCGGTGGTCAAGCCAAGTTGTTTGGCGACGTCTGCCAACAAGGTACCAGTCACCTCATGCGATTCATAAACTTTGGCAAATAGGCTTGTATCCAGCTCTAATTTACCCAGCAATTCCTTGGACCAACAGCGATTGACCACATCGAGCACCAGCATGCCGCTAGCGTCACTAACTTCGGTTGCCAACTCGCCTGTCAAGCGTCGACGGATCTCATCTTTCGGCAACAACACATGTTTGAGCTTCTGAAAATTACGCGGTTCATTGTTACGCAACCACAAAATTTTCGGGGCCGTAAAGCCGGTAAGTGCAGGATTGGCCACCATGCGAATTAACTCTTCGCGTCCACCGGCACGAGACGTTATTTCATCGCACTCTTTGGCCGTTCGCTGATCGTTCCAAAGCAGAGCTTTACGAATCACTTTTCCTTTGCCATCCAAAAACACAGAGCCATGCATTTGGCCAGACAAACCGATCGCCTTCACATCCGCAGGTTTGACTTTCGATTTTTTGACAACCTCCCGTACAGTCTTAACCGTCGCATTCCACCAATCCTCAGGATCTTGTTCGGTCCAAAGAGGCTTAGGAATATGAACCCCATATTCCGCCGTCGCTTCCGCTAGAATCGTCCCCTTGGCATCCATCAACAGAGACTTCGTCCCTGACGTACCGATATCGATCCCGATGTAATAACCCATAGTGGTCTACTCCTGTGGTTTGTAAGTTTGCAAATACTATACTGCATCTTCTGAAAGTTGTGTATCCAGCCAGCGGTGTGCACGAGTCTTGCCTGCGGTGTGTTGCGCAAGTCAAATCTCTCCGTCTTGAAAAAAACGAGTAAGATAAGCAACAATTCGATTTCGAGATGAAACAAGAAAGACTTGCTTCACACATCCTACAAGAAGAAAAATGACAAATCGTTTGCCGCCGCAACTAGATCGCCGGGAAATACGCGTAGCCCGCGGGTCCAAAGAAACCGTTGACCCTAAGAAAACGCTCGCTCTGTGGGACGAGTTCGAAATGGCCTTTGCAGGTGTGGTCGCACCGACTCGAGTCCTGCTGCTTGCAGGTAGCGAATGTCGGTTTACTTGTACGATGTGCGACCTCTGGCGCCATACCCTCGATCATGCCACAACGACCGGCGATCTTGTTATCCAAATTGAACAAGCCTTACATTCACCTTTCAATCTCCCCAAAACGTCACCATCCATCACAACAATCTTGCCCGAACGCTGGATCAAACTTTACAACAGCAGCAACTTCTTTGACCCATTCAACGTACCAACTGAAGATCTAGTTCCTATCGCCAAATTGTTACCCGAATTTTCACGAATCATCGTTGAGAACCATCCACGACTACTGCACGATACAATCCCCAAATTCCGTGACCTGCTGAATGGGAAATTGGAAATCGCTATGGGCCTGGAGACCGCGGATCCAGCAACTCTGAAGTGGCTCAATAAGGGCATGGTACTGGATGACTTCAAAATTGCGACGACACAACTTCAGCAATGGAACATTGATGCCCGAGTTTTTCTGCTGCTTGGCTTACCGGGTAAAACCTTTTCCGAATCGCTACATTCCTGTTTGGAAGCGATTGAGCTATCTAGCTCGCTGGGTGTTCGACACTGTAGCGTTATACCGATGCGAACCCAACACGGTATTATGGCGAAACTATCGAACGACCACCGGGTACCTGACATTACAGCCCACGACCTTGAAGAAGCATTACCCCTAATGCTCGGTCGTTATTCTGCGATCGTCACTGTCGACCTCTGGGATTGGGATCGACTCCCAGGACATTGTGATATCTGCCGCCAAGTTCGCAAAGATCGTTTAGCAGCTATGTGCTACCAACAGCGATCTCTTCCGTTGGACATCACCACTTGCGAGTGCCCTTCAAAGCATGTAACCTCCTTGGCCACCAAACATTGAGAGCTTCACATGCGGAAACGATATGACGTCGTCATTTTGGGAAGTAGTTTCTCCGGGAGTATCTTAGCCGCTGTGCTCGCTTCCCAAGGAATGCGCGTCCTGATGTTAGATCGTGGGAAACACCCGCGTTTTGCTATAGGCGAATCGAGTACCCCCACTGCTGACTTTCTAATTGAAGCAATTGCGAGGCGTTGGAACTTAAATCATCTACTCCCTTTAGCTCGTTGGGGATCCTGGCAACAACATTATCCGCACATCGTGGCAGGCAAAAAACGCGGCTTCTCCTATTTTGCCCATCAACCCAACCAGCCCTTTACGGATACCGAGTTTAACTTGAATTCGCTCTTGGTTGCGGCCAGTTCAGACGATGCGATGAGCGACACACACTGGCTTAGAGCCGATGTCGACCATTTCCTCTTTACATATGCTCTTAACTTAGGCGTCGATGCCATCGAGTCATGTGAGGAGATAAATGTTGCGAAAAATGGTGACTGGTCAATCGACTGGCAGCATACAAGCGACGGTCGTCCAATCACTCGTCAAGCTGTCGCAACGTGGCTCATCGACGCAACCGGCGCAGGTGGTGTGATAGCCAAAGCAGTAGGCCTTCAAGCCAACGATCATCACTTGCTAACTCAGACAGGAGCGATTTATGCCCACTTCCAAGATGTTGCCAGTTGGGATGAACTCCAGCAACGAGCGAACAATCATACTACAGTACAACCCTTTCGCTCAGATGATGCCGCCCAGCATCACTTAATGCACAATGGCTGGATGTGGATGCTGCGTTTTAAGAACGGTTGTACTAGCGTGGGAATTGTAAAGCCTACAACCTATTGGAAATCCCGCAACGTTGAGCCACAAAAACTCCCACAAGCTTGGGCCAATGAATTAAACCAGTTCCCATCGATTTTGCACATGCTGCAAAACGCCAAGCTGTTGCAACCCTTACGTTTTCAGCCGCGTTTGAGCCGCATCTGGTCAGCTGCATCCGGTGCTGGCTGGGCTATGCTCCCAACCACAGCAGGCTTTATTGATCCATTGCACAGCAGTGGCATCGCTCATGCCTTAAGTGGTGTGTATCGTTTAGCATCCCTTTTACTCGGTCGTGGCCATGACCAAACGGCTTGGATGCAATACGGCCTCGATGTCTTGGACGAAGTTCATTGGATCGATCAATTAGTTGATGCCTGCTATACTGCCCTACCTGACTTTGATCTATTTTGCATGGCAGCCAATCTTTATTTCATCTCCGCAATCGATGCCGAAAGAGATTTTTCGCTATCGAATCGGCACAAGAAGCAGGCTGACATATATGAGGAGCTTCCCAGTTTTTTGGCGTGTCAAAAGCTTAAGCTTCGCGACAACATCTCACTTTCGATCAGTCACCTCAAACAACTGAAACAAGAGATCAAACCTGGCCCACTGCCGGAGGCTATACGTCAAGGCTGGCTGGATGCCACTCGAATGCGACTTGCGCCTTGGAATCATGCCGACCTGGGAAATCCAGAGGCTGGCAATCGATACGATCGAAGTGCGGCGGAAAAATAATCGAAGCGTCTCGGTGCAATTGCTCGTTTTTGACGCAAAACAACTGCAAAAGGACTTGATGAGAGTACTTTTTCCGCGACCGCTGATTGGAAAAAGGGGCTGGGGATATTAACCTAGGTGAAACCGGCCTACTCCCTCCCCTTCCTCGATTTTACTGGATCTTTTCATGAGCCGTATGGATAGCCTGACCTCTTTAACCAATCGCTATCTCTTTGCCTTCATGTGCTTTAGTTGTCTGGCAACCACCAGCCTCTTTTCCCTCCAGGCGCAGGAAGATAAAAAAGGCCCTAGATTTTTGGATGACATTGCCAAAATCCAAGAACGTTTTCAACAAAAGGAAATGAAGGACCCAATATTGTTCGTCGGGTCCTCTACGATTCGACTCTGGGACTTGAAAAAAAGTTTTCCGAATCTTCCTTGCATTAATCATGGTTTTGGTGGTTCAACGCTAGATGATGTCGAAGATCATTTTGAGGCGTTGTTCCCTGCCATCACCCCGCGCGGTGTCGTCTTGTATGTCGGAGATAACGACTTAGCGTCGGGTAAGTCGGCATTGCAACATGTTGCTCAGATGGAGTCGATGCTTAAGCGAGTTCGCGCCCGCTACCCTCAAACCCCTATCCTGTGGATTGGAATTAAGCCGAGTACCAAACGCTGGAGTAACTGGGCAGAGATCCAAAAAGCGAATCATTTGGTAGCTCAAGTGTGTCGCCAATGGCCGATGGTCCATTTCCTTGATGTAACGCCACTCACACTTAACGCACAAGACCAACCGGATGACAGCCTCTTTAAGGACGACAAACTACATCTGAATGAAACAGGATACGCTCGGTGGGATGCAGCCTTGAAACCAATACTGGTTCGTTGGCTAGCGCCTTCAGCCGAAAATAGTGGGGAACGATTCGCTTTTCAATGGGCCTGGAGCGAGAGCGAGATCCTTAATGCAGGCAAGCGATTCTGGCCCCAATTCCGAGGCCCAGCGGGAGATGGCATTGTCCGTGGAACGGACGCGCCCACCGAATGGAGCGAAAATAAAAATGTCGTCTGGAAGTTACCGATCGAAGGACGAGCTTGGTCATCGCCCGTTGTCTGGGGAGATCGCATATGGATCAGCAACGCTTCCGACGATGGGAAAAAAATGTCGGTCTTGGTGGTCGATTTTGAAAGTGGCAAAACCTTGATGACCATCCCACTATTTGAGAATGAAACGGTACAAGTCGATCACCACAAGATGAACAGCTATGGCTCACCGACACCGATCCTCGATGAGAAGTATGCCTACATTTCATTTGGGGCATATGGCACCGCTTGCTTGAATCAAGCGGATGGCAAGATTGTATGGGTACGCAAAGATCTACCTTGTAATCATTATCGCGGCCCAGGAAGCTCCCCCATCTTCTATCGCAATCTGATGATCTTTCATATGGATGGCTTTGACTACAAGTATGTCGTGGCTCTCAATCGCGACTCAGGAGAAACGGTTTGGAAAGTGGATCGAAACGTGGACTACGGTACCGATGATGGCGATGTGCATAAAGCTTATGCAACTCCGACACTCATCGAAGTAAATGGCCAAGTGCAAATGATTAGCCCCACCTCGAAAGCGACCATCGCTTACGATCCATCGAGTGGCAAAGAACTTTGGCGAGTGCGGTATAAAGAGTTCTCCACGACCGCTAAGGCGATGTTCGATGGAGAGACACTGTTCCTCAATTCGGGCTTCAGCAAAGCGATATTGTTTGCACTTAAGCCATCCGACTCTGTCGTATCAACAGACTTAACCGACAAGATTCTTTGGACGCAAGATCGCGGCATCGGCTGCAAACCTTCTCAAGTGATGCTGAATGAACTGATATTCAATGTCGACGATGACGGAATCGCCAGTTGTGTGGACACTAAAAACGGCGAACAGGTTTGGCAAAAGCGTTTAGGTGGTGAGTTTAGCGCCTCCGCCATGGCTGTTAACAACAAAATCTATCTGTTCGACCATGACGGGAAAGGCTATGTTTTCACTGCGGATCGAAGCGGTACTGTGATTGCCGAAAATCAATTGGACGACGGCTGCATGGCTAGCCCGGTAGTGGTCGACAACAACCTTATTCTTCGAACTCGATCCGCACTTTATCGAATTGGATCGAAATAGGCTTCCGCTGATGACAAGACAAACAACCGGTATCCCAGGCCTTGATGAAGCTTTGGGTGGTGGCTTGCTTCCTGGTACTTTGACGGTGGTCGTCGGAGCCACTGGAGTGGGCAAGACACAACTCGGACTTCACTGGCTGCACCATGGACAATCGGCGGGCGAACGAAACGGTGCCATCATCGATTTAAGTAGCCGAGGCGACCTGCAAAGTCATCAAGATTATGCCGAACGAATGTTCCAATGGAAACTTCAATCAGAAGAGCTTCGGATTCGAGCTCCACAAGAGGTCTTTTCTAGCGAACATCGCCCAGAAACACTGCTTCCCTTCTTGGGTTATGAAGGTAAACGGGTCTTGCGCAGCCAAATGGATGCAGAGGATTGGGATGCTTGGCAATCGGAACTTAATCGCCGGTTGCCTATCTTGGAACAATTCGTTTACCGACACTTAGTTCATGGCTGTCGCCGTTTTCTGGTTGACGGGATCGAACCACAAGAGCACCCTGAAGACTCGCTGCAGTTAGAGCTACTGGAAAACATTTACCATCGAATGTTGCGTAAAGAAGCAGAGTGGTTAGCCCGTGATGTGTTTCGCCAAGATTATCGAGCCAATGCCAACGCTGTCCTAAGGTTTGCCTATGATCACAAGAAACCAGCTGGGATGGTTTTGGTAACGACACGTGAGACAATGCTAGATCAATTAATGCAACGTCCACTTGCTGATGGCGATCTCGTGGCGGGTGCGAATACTCTGATCTTGATGGGACGTATTCTTGAGTCCGGTCGCATGAAGCGGGCGTTATACATTGCCAAACATCGCGGCAGCGCCTGTGACGACAATATCCGTACCTTCGAAATCAACGATCGTGGCCCACATTTGGTGACATGATATGGTGTAGGGTAAGGGTGTGTGCCACAAGTCACTTCGTGCAGAATTTTTCCAACACCTTACGCACTGTCTTTGAAGTGGTTGGAAACGCGAGGCAGTTGACTTGCGAAACACACCGTGGTGATAGCAGTCCCACTCGTTCGCTCCACCGCCGAGCCTTCTCCAAGGTGTGTTGCGCGAATCAGATTATTGGCCTGAAATGCTGGAGCTTGATGGAATGCTGTATCCGATGGTGAGACGCAACAAGAAAGGACTCGCCTCACCCATCGTACAACTACAATCCCACAGGCAAGGCTTCGCCCATCCCAATTTTGTTTTCTGCGCGAGCATAAATTTGCTGAGCTTCAGGCAAGAGATCGACCAATCGCTGTTGACGTCGACCGTCAGATGGATGCGTCGATAAGAATTCCATCCCTTGCCCACCACCCACTTGGCCAAATCTTTCCCAAAATCGGGGTGCTTCGGTGGGATCATAACCTGCTTCTGCCATCAACATCAACCCAATTTGATCTGCTTCTAATTCATGCTGGCGACTATACGGAAGCAATACTCCGTATTGGGTTCCCAAGCCATAAGCTTGCATAAAAATCTGCTGCTTCAATTCCGTTTGCTTAGAACTAGCCATGGCGACCACTTGTCGAATCGAATCAACTGCTGCCGATTGACTCATACGCTCTCCACCATGACGCGCTAAAGCGTGAGCCACTTCGTGGGACATCACCACGGCTAAACCAGCTTCGGTTTGGCAAACGGGAAGTATCCCTTCATAAACCGCCACCTTTCCACCAGGTAGACAAAAGGCATTTACGGTATCACCTTTAAGCAGTTGGAATTCCCATTGGTAATCATCGCGTTTGGCCACGGCGGCGATTCTGTTTCCAACGCGCTTCACAATTTCAGCCGCTGGTGATGAGGAAGCATCCCCTTCTTTGCTACGGATATCTTGGAAAGCTGCTGCCCCTTGTTCGATCTCTTGGCTCTCAGGAATGATCACAAACTGCTTTCGGCCTGTGATCGGTGCGCTGCGACAACCCAACGTTGCTACCGCCGTGAGGAACACCATGCCCCAAAGTAGCCCAAGCCGCCATCCCGCGCCGTCAACAAAACGGCAACGATCCCGTGTGACCGCGGAACGATCTGTCGATGCTTTGGCTTGGTAATCCGTCATAACGCTGGAATTACGAGAAACTGGTGGAATGAACCGACACGCATTTGGATTACTGAATTCCCCCTGGCAGATCAATACGGAAAACAGTCTCAGCTAGTTGAGTTCTGTACAGAAGCCCCCCTTCATTAGCAACTTCGATCATAACAAAGCTCGCATCAGATCAACTGATAGCAAATGGAAAAGTAGCGGACAAAACCGTGCGAATCAGAGCAGAGCTACCTGTGCACGGATTCAAAAAGGTGTCACATTGTTGCCTTGCCTGTATTAGACACTTTTAAATGGTCGTTCTGGGGAACGAAGTGGAACGCTCTCTTGCGGCGTCTAGCTAGGTTGGAGATTGAGATGACGGTCGAGCGCAAATTTGGACTGGCTCCTGGTGGCTTTGAGAGTGTGGAAAAATTTGTTGAAAAGTATCGAGCCCTTTGCGAGCCGGATCAAGTCTTCTGGTGCGACGGATCGGAAGATGAAAAAAAGTATTTGCTTCAAAAAGCAGTGGCTGCGGGCGTCCTAGAGCCCTTAAATCAGGACATTTTACCTGGTTGCTATTACCATCGCTCCAATCCCAATGACGTAGCCCGTGTCGAGCAATGCACGTACATTTGTACGCCTAGCCGTGAAGATGCGGGGCCAACCAATAATTGGGCCCCACCGCGCGACATGTACGACAAGCTACATGGACTCTTGCGTTCCAGCATGCGTGGTCGCACGATGTATGTTGTCCCTTATTTGATGGGACCCCCAGGCTCACCTTTGCGAATGGTCGGAATTGAAATCACCGACTCGATTTATGTGGTGCTCAACATGCGAATCATGAGCCGTATGGGACGCATGGCTCTTGAGCAACTGACGGGTAAGGGGGATTTCAATAGGGGCGTGCATTGCACGCTGAACCTCGATCCTTCCCAGCGATTCATCTGTCACTTCCCTCAGGACAACGCCATCATTTCCGTCGGTAGCGGCTATGGCGGCAACGTTTTGTTGGGGAAAAAATGCTTGGCCTTGCGTATCGGTTCATCACTTGGGCGGCAACAAGGCTGGCTTGCCGAACATATGTTGTTGTTGTCGGTGGAATCGCCGACAGGTGACAAGACTTATGTGGCAGCGGCGTTCCCCAGTGCTTGCGGCAAGACTAACTTCTCGATGATGATCCCCCCCGCCTCGTTTGAAGGCTGGAAGGTAAAGACCATCGGTGATGATATTGCTTGGATGCGGCCTGGAAAAGATGGTCGATTATGGGCCATCAATCCTGAAGCGGGGTATTTTGGCGTGGCCCCTGGCACCAACTTTGCCACCAATCCCAATGCCATGCGGTCGATCCAATCCGATACGATCTATACCAACGTGGCAGTAACTCCCAACGGTGATGTTTGGTGGGAAGGGAAAGATGGGCCCGTACCCGACAAACTTACAGATTGGAAAGGTAATCCTTGGACACCTCAATCGTTGGACAAAGCGGCGCACCCTAACAGCCGCTTTACCGCTCCAATGCAGAATAATCCCGCTCT